>JAAZAB010000295.1 GCA_012514555.1 Lentisphaerota bacterium | reverse complement strand
TACTGGGCAGCGGCCGGCGTCACTTCGACGTATTCGCCGCGGTCATTGATCACGTTGGCGGTAACAAATATCAGCAGATTGCTCGGCATGGAAATATTCTCGGTATGGCGGAACAGCACGCCCAGCAGCGGTAGATCCCCCAACAACGGGACTTTTTTCACCCGTTTCGTCTTGAGGTTCTCCATCATGCCGCCAAGCACAACAGTCTGGCCGCTGCTTACGCCGACTGTCGTCGCAATCATCTTCTCGTTGGTCCGCGGCAACTTGACCTCGGTACTAGCGCCCCCTTCACTGTCACCGCCGCCGTCGCCACCATCGCCATCGCCATCGCCGTACGTGGTGTAATCTTCCCATTTGATGAATTCGACGATTTCCGGCTTGAGGCCGAGTAGAACGGTCCGGCCGTCATTGCCGATGTTGACCCGTACATCGAAGGTGATACCCAAAGCCAGTTCGACGGGCGTGCCGGTCGGCACCAGGGTCTGGGTTTCAATGGTGGAACCGCCCGTAGCGCCCTGCGATACGGTCTCAACATCGTATTCTTCAAAATAGTAGATGTTATCGCCCATGCGGAAACGCGCCGTGCGGTTATTCATCACCGTCACGCGCGGTGCGCTCAACGTAACCGCCGATGATTTGTTCTCAATCGCACTGATCAGGACATCAAAGCTCCGATTGGCAAGCACGGCGCTAACATTCATCAAACCGACGCCACTGGCGGCGCCCGTGCGCAACGCGCCCAACTCGGTCAGCATGTTTGTCAGCTTCGCCCCCGTGGGGTCAGCCCTATCGGTATCATTTTCAGGAGCATTCAGGCCTGACACGGCAGCACTCTGCGCGATTTCCACACCGAGGTCCCGCAAATCGTCCTGGGCAATACTGATGAAGCGCGCCTCAATGGCGACTTGATAGGGCGGCTTGTCAAATTCGCGCACGAGTTCTTCGACCATGCGCAAGTTTTCCCGCGAATCGCGGACAACAAGGATATTCCGGGTGCGGAATATCCGGAAGCTGGCCCCAACCGGGCTGTTGGCGAGCAACGCCGTCAGGGCTTCCTCCAAATCGTTGTCCTCCTCGCCGGGAATGTTGCCGCTACTGCCCATGGTACTGCCCGGGGCGCCCGGTCCGCCCTGCGGAACAACCGGCAAGGCCCCCTGCGGCAGGCGGATAATGCGCGTCTCCAGCTGCGGTCCCTCGCTGACTTCAAGACTGCGGGTGACCCAAATGAGATTTTCACCGAGGTTGAAGGCAATGCCCATGTTCCGGGCAATGTACCCAAACAGCTCCTTGAGCGGGACTTCGCTGACGCTGATGGTGAGGGTCTTCTCCTCCTGCAGCGCTTCATCGGCAATGACATTGAGCCCTTCGGCGTTAAGCGCCTGCACCAGCTCAGCGACGCCGGCGTTAGTCAGGTTGATCGTCACCTTGCGGTTCACCAGCTCTTCCATCGGTCCCGGCGGCAGTTCTATTGGCTCCAGGCTTGAATCAATCACCACCGTTTTGCCGTAGTTGGCAGGCAGTACCCCCGCCTGCTGAATCTCCTGCAGCATGGTGCCCTGGCTGAGATTCTGCTCGGCCGCCAGGGGCTTCATGGCGCGTGCCTGCGCAATACTCTCCTGCAAATACCCCACTTCGTCCTGGAACAAATCCAATTTCAGCAGCGGCTGAATGCTGGCTTCGGCGGCGTCGATTTCGCCGCGCTCCAGCTGTTTGTGGGCCGTGTCCAGGCGGCGGCGAATGACAGCACGGAATTCGCGCTGTTCATTGGCCTTGGCGACGGCCTCAATGTCTTCGGGCGTCTGGGGTTTGAGCGGATCCCCAGGCAAGTGCGCACAGGCCCCCATTAGCACCAGAATGCCTGCCATCGACAACAGCCCAATTTTTCTCATATCCACCATCCTCATTGCCATGCCACTCTCGTCGCTCAATTCAGTCTTGCCATTCCATAACCGGCTAACTTGCACCAGCCATCGCCTCAAATCCGGCTTTGACTGGCAATCAACAAAAGACTACCAACCCTCTATTCCCAACTTCCCTTCCAGTCCAGCTCAGTCCACTAACGCCTGAATAACATTCTTTATTGACAATGCTCCCATCAGGCCAGCTGTTTTTTGTCCAGTGAATCGGCCATAGATTACAGTACCCGCATCACGCCGACACGCAAGAAAACGCGCCAAATCATCATGTTGAACGCCCCCCCGTCAGACTCCTATGTTACATGACCGGATAACCGCGGACAAATCACGTCGTCAGGTCGGCCAAGTTCGGCCCGGAGGGCCGTACCATGCATAGCCCCGGGTGAGGCGCCC
>JAAZAB010000294.1 GCA_012514555.1 Lentisphaerota bacterium | reverse complement strand
TGCCGCCAGCTGCTCGGAGGGTGCGACCTCACGACCGAAGCGGGCCGCAACGAATTCAAAGCGCGGGACCTGCTGCGGCAGAAATGCGAGCCCTGCGTCCGGACCGTCTGCGACATCCTAGAAAACCTGCTCAAGGATTGACCGGACTTGAAACCGGCAACCCCGCTCCGGCCCGGAACGCCTCAATGCCGGTGATGACGTAATCTTCCAGATCTTCCGGAACCCCAACCTTTTCCCAGGTGTTTGACAAAACCATACGGCTGATACCCCCGTGCGTCCGGCACTCGACCGCCAGAGACGGGAGTCCCAGATTGAATTCGTTGAGATAGTGCCGGTTCTCCGGCAGATCGAAATCCACCGATTGCCAGCGAAAACGCCCGCCCGATAACTCTTCCACATAGAACGACTGGACAGCCTCCCGCGAAACCCGTTCGATCTCCAGACATTTCTGACAGCGGATCGAGCCGTGAAAGTAAAAAATTGTGACGGAGGGTCCGCCGGGGCGCGGCACCCGCGCGTACTGCGCGCCCGCCGCATCGGGAGAGGCGCTTTGCCGCTTCACCCGAGCGTTCCAGACGAGACACGAAACGACAGCAATCTCTACGGCAAACACAACGAAGAAAGTCCGTCTTTGGCAGGAACACATGATCGCCCCTCAGCGTGCCGTGTAAAGCAGATACAACCCGCCCAGCAGGACGAGAGCGCCGCAGACCTTTTTCAGGATAATCGAACCCTTTGACTTTTCGTTCCAGTTCAGGTAATTTTGAACCGCCTCGCTGAACGTTCCCGCCAGCACGATCACCCCGCAGTGTCCCACGCCGTAAAGCACCAGCAGCAACACGCCGTAGGAGAGGTTCGTCGAGGCGAGCCGGAAGGTTACGCCCAACATCGGCGCCATATAGGCGAACGTGCAAGGCCCCAGCGCCACGCCGAAAACCAGACCCAGCACGAACGCCGCCAACAGGCCCTTGCTCTTCATGCCCGGCTGCGCCGCGTTCGGCATGGGCAGCTTAATCACCTCCAGCAGATACAGGCCCACCGCGAAGAAGATCGCGGCCACGCCGTAGTTGCCCCAGCGCCCCACATCGCCCATCATCCGTCCCGCCGCCGCAGTGACAGCCCCGATCACGCCGATGGTGATCAGAATGCCCAACGAGAAAAGCAGCGAGATCGCGAAGGCCCGCCGCGTGCTCATTTGGCCCTGCTGGTCGATGAACCCGACGATCAGCGGGATGCTCGCCAGATGACAGGGGCTGAGCACGATGCTCATGATGCCCCACAACACCGCCGCTGTCATCGCAACGGCGGGTGTGCCCTCCACCGCCCGCGTCAATCCAGCGAAGAGATCGCTCAGCATACTTGACCCCCTTTCACTCCATGAGACTGAAATGGCGGAATACTGGAATAATGGAATGAGGGAAGAAGAGGACGCCGCACTCCGCTCTCAAACACTCCGCGACTCTCGTTAACCAACAGAGCAGTTTCCAGTTTCAAGTTTCCAGTTTCCAGTTTCCAGTATCCCCGTACATTCTTCCACCATTCCATCATTCCACTCTCACCCCCACCCCGAACTCCTTCCATTTGGCCAGGATGTCCTCCTTCGAGAAGAAGCCCTCGTGCCGGAACAGCTCTTTGCCAGAGGCGTCGAAAAAGATCTGCGTCGGGATCATTTTGACGCCGTACGCCTGACCCGCCGCCTCATTCTCCCACACGTCGACGAACTCGGTCTTGAACGTCCCTGCGTAATTCGCCATCAGGTCTTCCAGAATCGGTTTCATCATCTTGCACGGGATGCACTTTCCCGCGCCCAGGTCAACGAGCCGGGGCAGCGCTTTGCCTTGCGGGAC
>JAAZAB010000293.1 GCA_012514555.1 Lentisphaerota bacterium | reverse complement strand
CCGTAGGGCGGCAGGTATTCGAGGTTCGCCTTCACCACGCGCTTGCACGCATCCACGAAGAGTTCCGTCGGCACTTCGGCCATGCAGGTCCGCCGCGCCGTGGTTTGCATCCGCTTCGCGTTTTCCCCGGGCAGGAACAGGCTCACTTTGCCGTCCTTGCGCCGGAAGGCTTTCAGCCCTTCGAAGGCCGCCTGGCCGTAGTGCAGCGCCGTCGCCGCGACGTGGATCGGCATGTACGGCGATTCCACCAGTTCGCCGGCGTCCCACTTGCCGTCTTTCCACACGTAGCGCACGTGGCAGTTGGTGTCCATGTACGCGAATCCCAGGCTTTTCCAGTCGATGTTTTTCATGATCTCGTTCCTTGTTTAAAATCCTCTCAGGCTCCGCGCCGTCGCGGGGCTCGCCAGCAAATCCTGCGCCACGCGGCGGGCGATGGCCTCGATCTCGTCGTCCGACAAGATGCCGGCCGCGGCGGCGGCCGGCTGCGCGGGAGCCGCCACGCCGCTGGGCTTGACGTCCGCGGGCACGCCCATGGCCGCCGCCTGGCACATCGTCACGGCCGCCACGCCGACGATGTCCTCCGCGCTGCAGCCGCGCGACAGGTCGTTCAGGGGCTTGGCCAACCCCTGCAAGATCGGGCCCAGCGCGATCGCGCCCGCCAGCCGCTCCACCAGCTTCACCGAAATGTTGCCGGCTTGCAGGTCGGGGAACACCAGGATGTTGGCGGCGCCCTTCAGCGGACTGTCCGGCGCCTTCTGCTTCGCCACGTGCGGCACGATCGCCGCATCGGTCTGCAGTTCGCCGTCCACGACCATCTCGGGGTCGAACTTCGCGGCCAGCCCTTTCGCGATCTGGGTGGCCTTGGACATCTTGTCCACCAACTCGTGCTTGGCGCTGCCGCGCGTGGAGAAGCTCAACAGCGCGACCCGCGGCGGCGTGCCGATCAGGGCCCGGTGCGTCTGGGCCGTAGACATCGCGATTTCCGCCAGCTGCTCCGCCGTCGGATTCGGATTCACGCCGCAATCCGCGAACAGCAGCGTGCTCTCGCCGGCGATCGTCGGCGTTTTCAGCCGCAGCAAAAAGCAGCTGCTGGCGGTCTTGATGCCCGGCGTCGTGCCCACACAGTGGAACGCCGCCCGCAGCATGTCCGGCGTCGAAGCAATGCTGCCGGCCACCATGCCCGAGGCGTAGCCCGTCTCGATCATGATGGCGCCGACGTACAGCCGGTTCTTCAAGGCCGCGCGCGCCTGCTCTTCGGTCAGGCCCTTGGATGCCCGCTTGCGATGGTAGGCCGCCACCAGCTCTTCGAAGCAGGGCGGCGCGGTCGGATCGATGATCTCGAAGCCGGACGGAATCACGCCCGCGGCCGCGCAGGCCTGCTGGGCCTCGGCCGGCGTGGCCAGCACGGACACGCGCGCGAAACCGCGGCGCGCGATTTCCGCCGCCGCCTTCATCACGCGCGGGTCCTGGCCTTCCGGCAACACCACGCTGCCGCCATACCCCTTGGCACGCTGGATCAACAATTCCATAAGCGCGCCATGCTAGCCCTCCCCCCTTTTCCCGTCCAGCAAAACCCGCGCACCAACCCCGTGCATCGGTTGCAGTTCCCGTTCTTTTAACCGGGAAACGCGGATGGACTTTCAACTTGTCTCGGATGGGATTCAAGCATAGGGTCCGTCCGAAATCCAAATGAAGTTCATCCGGATAACCGCGTTAGCGATGGTGGCCTTGGGGTTCGTCCTGAACGAACGCCTCTTGGCCCTGCTGTTCACCACCGACGGCCAGATTGAGTCGGCCATGTTTCAAAAGGCCATCCGCGGCCTGCAAGCCATCCTCGTGCTGGGAGGCATTGGACTGGCGTTGGCCGGCCGGTTTTTCGGACCGGATCGAACCCGGCGCGTGGCGGCGCGCGGCGCGGCGCTGATCCTGGGCGTGGGATTCTCGCTGTTGCTTGCAGAGGGATTGGTTCGGGTGCTGATGCCGACGCCTTTTGCGCTCAGCGAAGTGACCCGGTTCCTCGAATACCATGAGCGGCTCGGACAGGTGTTCATTCCGGGCAAGACCGCAATCCACACGGTGCGTTTCGAGTCCCGGAACAAAGTGGCCATCAACTCCCACGGCATGCGCAACCCGGAAGTTCCTTTGAAGAAGCCGGCCGGGACCCGGCGGATTGCCCTGCTGGGCGACTCGTTCGCATCCAACCTTCCCGTGCCGCAAGCGGAAGTGTTTACCGAAGTCATGGACCGCCTGCTGCCGGAGGATTGGGAAATCCTCAATTTTGGAGTGGACGGCTACACCACGCTCCAGGAATGGATGCAATTCGGGGAAACCGTCGCGGCATTCGAGCCGGATGCCGTCATGGTCCTTTTCTATCTGCGCAACGATTTGGAAGACAACGTGGGGTATTCGGGCGTTCCCAATTACCGTCCCTTGGCCCGCCTGGGCGCGGACGATCGCTTGGAAGTCTACAACGTGCCCTGCCCCATCCCTCCGCAATTGCAGGACACCGGGGAAAAGCGCCCCTGGTTGCTGATCACGGATTTCCATTTGTACAATTTGATCCGCAAGGTCCTGTTTGTGCGGGAACACGTGTTGGTCAACGCCTACCCGGAAATCCCGCTGTTCAACACGCAAATTTCGGAAAAAAACGCCTACGCCTGGAAACTGTTTGAATCGATCCTGGCCGCATTCAAGAAAGACTGCGACCAGAAGGGCGTTCCGATCGTTCTGGTCAATGCCCCGACGATCTTGCAGGTTTACGAAGAAGAATACTGGCAAACCGTCCGCGAAAGCCGAAACCTGCAGGACGGACACGATCTGGGGCTGCCGTCCAGGAAATTGTCCGATATCTGCCGGAAACTCGGCATCCCGTTTGTCGATTTGCTCCCCGGGCTCAAACAACGCGCCGACAGCGGCGAAATCCTGTATTTCCGGATCTTCCAGCACTGGAACGCGCTGGGCAACCGGCGCGTGGGCGAAATTTTGGCCGATTACGTCCGGGAGCATTGGGGTCCAAAGCCGGAATGACGGGCTGGAGCGCCGCACGACCGAAATCCCGGCTTTTCGGTCCGATCCGTCTCCGCTCCCGCACATGCCCCCCTGCGAGTCCGGCCTTTAGCCGACGGGGCGTCCGTCCGGCGGCGAGGCCGTATCGGAAGCCGCCAATTCCTCCATCGCGGCCAACAGATTCTTGCCCATAACGGCGGAACTGAACCGCTCCAGGCAACGCCGCCGCGCTTCGGAGCCGTACGCCGCCGTTTTCCCCGGCTCCATGCCCCACCGCTGCAGGCTGCGCGCCAGTTCCGGACTGGCCAGCAAATCCTGCGCCACGCGCCGGGCAATCGCCTCGATTTCATCGTCCGACAAGATGCCCGCGGCACACGCGGCGGTT
>JAAZAB010000292.1 GCA_012514555.1 Lentisphaerota bacterium | reverse complement strand
TGGGCCGCGGCCGGCAGCCCCAGCATTACCGCAAAAGACGCCGCCAGAACCGCCTCAAACGCGTGCCTGCATGAATGCATGTGCTTTCCCCCCTCGTATGCTTCTTCACGCGAAGCCTTAATACTAGATTCCCCGGCGCCGCGTGTCAAAGTCAAATCTCAAAAAAAACGCCGCATTGCGCTTTGTCAAGCGCTCGAAAGACGCCGCCGCGGCGCTATTCGTTGTGCCACTCGGGCCGGTCGGAATTCCGGACTTTCGGCGGCGGCTCGGGCGCAAGGATTTCAGTCACGTTCACCCGGACGGAGCCGATGTCGGCAATGCCGAGGTTGTCAACCAGGCTGGAACGGACATGCTGCTGGAGAATTATACAGGTCTCAGGCACATTCATTCCGGCCCGGACCCGGACGTTGAGAAGCGCCTCCACCGGCGGCCTGATGGAGGTTATGTGCGCCTCAGCGCGCTCGACGCCGGGAACCCCGGAGGCGCAGCGCGCGAGGTAATCCGTCACGGCTTTCACGCTGACGCTGACCGTTCCCCCTTTGTTTTCATAGGAGATATAACGCGCGCGACGGCTGGCGGGCATCGCTGTCGCCGCAAAGGCCAGCGCGGCGAGGACCAGGCCGAACCCGGCGCAAAGGCGCGACACGGGCCCGACCAGGACGCGTGACACGAGCGAATCGCCCGTCAGCAGGCAGGAGGTTCCCGCGAACACGCCCCCGATGACACCGTCGTACAGGAGGCACGCGCCCATGGCAAGGGCCAGAAAAAACAGGAGAACGCCCAGAATGGCGTGCAGGGCTTTCATTGTTCCTCTCCCTTCTTCTCGGTTTCGGCGCCGGGCGGGCGCACCCCCTGGATGATAACATTAACCGCCTTGACGCGCTTTCCCGTAAGTTCCTCGACTGACCGCCGGACGTCGCTCTGGACCTGCCAGGCCACGGGCGGTATCCTGACGCCATATTCAACTACGACATGCAAATCCAGCGAGACTCCATTGGCGTCGGCCTCGACCCTGATTCCGCGATCTGATGGCGACTTGCTGATAAGGCCCGCCAGCCCGTCGGTGAAGGACCCGCTCATTTCGATGATGCCCGGCACCTTGAGAGCGGCAATCCGGGCGATGACCGCGATGACGCCATGGTGGATCGTGATCGTCCCGAGCTCGGAATTCTCGCCCTCGTCAAAAGCGTCGCGATCCGGGGCGTCAGCCGGCATGCCGGATTTTTTTCCGGGCGCGGAGCGGTGTTCTAAATTGTCGGCCATGGCGCATTTCCCCCTATGGATGCGCGGCGGGCGCGGCGCGGCCGATCCCGTCGCGAATGAAATTTTCAAGGTACTTGGTGTGATACCTGCCGCGCCGGAACAGGGAATCGTTCATTATGGCCTGCCCGAGCGCCACCGTCGTCGCGGGCCCTTCGATCATGAACTCCCCCATCGCGCGCGACATCCGGCTGATGGCCTCCTCGCGGCTGCCGCCCCATACGATTATCTTCGCTATCAGGCTGTCGTAATACTGTGGGATCTCGTAGCCGGTATAGCAGGCCGAATCCACGCGCACCCCCGGGCCGCCCGGCAGGTGCAGCCATTTGATCGCTCCCGGCGACGGCGCAAAATCTTTGAACGGGTCCTCTGCGTTCACCCGCCACTCGATGGAATGCCCGCGCCAGACCACGTCCCGCTGATCAAATCCCAGCCTCTCTCCGGCCGCGATGCGGATCTGCTCCTTCACGATGTCCAGGCCCGTGCAAACCTCGGTGATCGGATGTTCGACCTGGACGCGCGTGTTCATTTCCATGAAGTAGAAGCGGTCCTTGTCGTCGAGGAGGAACTCTATGGTGCCGGCGCCGCGGTACCCTATGACCTCGGCGGCGCGCACGGCGGCGCGGCCCATCTTCTTGCGCAGGTCGGCCGACAGGACGGGGCACGGGGTCTCCTCAAGAAGCTTCTGGTGGCGCCTCTGGATGCTGCAATCGCGCTCGCCGAGGTGAACCACCCTTCCGTGGTTGTCCGCCATTATCTGGAACTCCACGTGCCTGGCGTTCTCGATCATTTTCTCGATATAGACATCGCCGCAATTGAACGCGCGCTCGGCCTCCGAGCTTGCCATCATGAAGCCCTGAACCAGGCTTACGTCGTTGTGGGCGATGCGCATCCCTTTTCCGCCGCCGCCGGCCGATGCCTTGATCAGCAGGGGATACGTGGTGGCGTGCGCCACCGCAATGGCCTCCTCCTTGGTGCGGACAATGCTCTTGCTGCCCGGAACGGTGGGAATGCCGTGCTTCCTCATTGTTTCGCGGGCCTCGGACTTGTCGCCCATCTTGCGGATGTTGTCGGGCGTGGGGCCTATGAACTTGATCTTGCAGCTGTCGCAGATTTCGGCGAAATGCGCGTTTTCCGAGAGAAAGCCGTACCCCGGGTGTATGGCGTCAACGTCTGCGACCTCGGCGGCGCTGATGACGTTGGCGATCTTGAGGTAGCTGTCCTGCGCCTTGGCCGGGCCGATGCATATGGCTTCGTCCGCCATCTGAACATGCATCGCGCGCTCGTCGGCCTCGGAATACACGGCAATCGACTTGATGCCGAGCTCGCGGCAGGCCCTTATCACGCGCAGCGCGATTTCACCGCGGTTGGCGATGAGGATTCTGGAAAACATGTTGCGTCCGCCTCTAAATGGGTTCGATTCGGAAAAGCGGCTGGCCGTACTGGACTGCCAGCGCGTTCTCGACGAGAATCTCGCGGATGATGCCCCGCATTTCAGCCTTGATTTCGTTCATGACCTTCATGGCCTCCACGATGCAGAGCACGGTTTCCGGGCCCACCTCCTGGCCGGTAACAACGAACGGCTCCGCGTCGGGCGCGGGCGCGCGGTAGAATGTTCCGACAAACGGCGCCTTCACCTCGGAGAGCGCCGGGCCCGCCGGTTCGGCCGCGGCGGGAATGGCAGCCGGCGCCGCCGCGGGCGCGGCAACGGGCGCGGCAACGGGCGCGGCGACGGGCGCGGCGACGGGCGCGGCGACGGGCGCGCTCACTGCTTTCCTGAGCGTCAGGCGCGTGCCCTCGCGCTCCATTTCGAATTCGGCCAGGCCGTTTTCGGACATCAGGTCAACGATCTTCTTTATCTCATCGAAGTCCATGGGACTCCTCCGTTCGGGGTTTTCCGTCCGTCCATTCCGCCTGATCGGCGGCCGGGCTCAATCCGTTGCCGCCTTTCGAGGCCAGCACGCGCACATCGCGCGCGTCCAAATCGAGAACGCGTCTGTCATCAAGGGCCACCTTGACTTTCCTGCGCAAAACGCTGCGGGCCATCACGCATCCGCATCCCCCGGCGCACTCAACCCGGGAGCCCTCGGGCGGCATTTCCCGCCCCAGTTCCAGGTAGCAGTTATACTCGTACCTTATGCAGCACTTGATCCTCCCGCACATTCCGTTGATGACCGCCGGGTTGAGCGACAAGCCCTGCGCCTTGGCCATCCGGATGTTGATGTTGTCGAACTCCTTCATCCACACCGAACAGCACAGCTTGCGCCCGCACGGCGCCAGGCCTCCTATCATTCCGGCTGCGTCCCGCACGCCTATCTGCCGCATTTCTACGCGGGTCCTCACCTCCGAGGCCAGGTCCTGCACCAGGTCCCGGAAATCCACGTAGCCGTCCGCCGTGAAGAACACCGTCAGCTTCGAGCGGTCAAAAACGTATCGCACGCCGACCAGCCGCATGTCCATGTTCCGCTGCGCGATCTTTTCGCGGCATTTCCGGGCGGCCGACCTTGCCATGAGCTGGTTTTCGCTGGCCCGGGCCTGGTCCTGCATGGTGGCCCGCCGCAGCACAAGCGGCAGGTCATCCCTGCCGGCCCGCTGCTCGCCCGGAAGCGGGGCCGCCACGCAGCCGATCTCCGGCACCTTGCCGATTTCCAGCATGCACGCATCGCCCGGCCCTATGGCCATTTCGGCCGGGCATGCGCAAGCGAGCCCCTTCGCGAAATCGCAGTCAACCAGAAGCAGTTTGAACACTAGCTTTCCTTGTTCCGCGCCGTCAACACGGCAAAAGCCCGGTCGAACAGCATGGATTCCGAAACGTTCAGATCGACCTGCCCCTTCATATCTTCGATGACGCGAATGTTATGGCATGCGCGCCCGCATGTCAACCCCGCCGCGAGCGCCCGCACGCTGTGCGCACGGTCCCCGTGAATGAAGAACGACTCCCCCGCCCCGGCCGCGCAGAGGAGAATGTCGTGGTACCAGCGCTCCAGGGCCAGGAGCGCATCGGAGAGCGTGCCCTTGTACCGGGCCGCAACCCGGGCGTCAACAATCTCCTCCATTCTTTCGCGCGCCTTTCCCTCGTAGAGATCCCAGTTGACGGCGGCCTTCTCCTCCTTCTCGATGCGTTCACGCTCAGGCTTGAGCAGCGCGCCCAGGCGCCGCGCGCGCAGCAGCCCTCCGATAACGCCGGGCCCGCCCGCCTCGAGAATTTCGAGCATTGGCCCGGAGAAGGCGTCGGGCGCTCCGCCGCCGCCGTGGAGCCGCAGAACCTGGCATCGCGACCGCACGGTATCGAGCAGCGCCTGCGGATTGTCGGAAAGCAAAAGGAAGATGGTGTCCGGAGTGGGCTCTTCGAGCATCTTGAGAAGGGCGTTGGCGGCCGGCTCCTGCATGCGGTCCGCCCCGGCGAAGACGGCGCTCTTCCAGCGTCCCGCCATGCTTGAGCGGGCCATGTGCCCGCGTATGGACCGGACCGTGTCAATGTCGATGTTCCTGCTCTTGTTGCGCGGCTCTATCCACAGGGAATCGGCGTGCCTGTGAGCGGCTACATTCCGGCATGCCGGGCACCGCCCGCAAGGCCGGCCGGAGCCGGAATCGCAGTGCAGCAGCTGAAGCAGCCTGATCGCCATCGCGTGCGTGCGCGACGGCAGTCCGGCGAACACGTAAGCGTGGGCCAGGCGCCCGCTTTCAAGCGCGCGGCGGAGCCGTTCGAATAAGGTGCCGTCGTCAGATTCCGAACTCATGCGCAACCCTGCTCCAAATGTCCCGTTCCAGCGCGTCCGCGTTCCTGGAACCGTCGATTGTCCAGATTCGCTCCGGCCACCGCCGCGCGAGTTCAAGGTAGCCGGCGCGGACCCGCTCGTGGAATCCCCTATCCTCGCGCTCGAACCGGTCGTTGCCCGTGCCGGCGGATGCGTTGCGGCCGGCGAGCCGGTCGAAGCCTGCGGCCACATCAATATCGAGAAGCACGGTGAGGTCCGGGCGCAGCCCGCCCACGGCAAACTCGTTGACGCGGATGACCTCCTCGACGTCGCAGCCCCGGCCGAAGCCCTGGTAGGCGATCGTAGAGTCGAAGAACCGGTCGCACACAACCCATGCGCCGCGTTCGAGCGCGGGCCGGACGACCTGCCCCGAGAGGTGCGCGCGGCTGGCGAGAAAAAGCAGGGTTTCCGCCTCCGGCGCCATGCGCTCGCCCGCTGCGTCGTGCTGAAGGAGCGACCGGATCGCCTCGCCCAGCGGCGTGCCGCCGGGCTCGCGCAGAGCCACGACCTCCCGGCCGGCGGCAAGCAGGCGGCGTGCCAGCCTGGCGCACTGCGTGGTCTTTCCGCTGCCCTCCGGCCCCTCCATGCTTATGAACCTGCCCCTGGCGTTCATGTCCCGGCCTTCCGCACCAGCTTCGAGCCGCCGGGCGTATCCTGGACAACCCAGCCCAGTTCGCCCAGGCGCACCCGTATTTCGTCGCTGCGCGCCCAGTTCTTCGCCTTGCGCACGGCCGCGCGCTCGGCCAGGAGCGCCTCGGCCTCGGCCCCGGGGCGGTCTTCCCGAACGGCCAGCAGGCCGAGCACGCCATCCAGCTCGCCTAACATGTCAAGGGCGGCCGCGGCATCGGCCGGCGCCAGGCCGCCCGCGGCCATCAGCCTGTTGCCCTCATGAACGCCGTTGAAAACGGATGCGAGCGCCCCGGATATGTTGAGGTCATTCCGGATCGCGGCGGCGAATCCGGCGCGGCATTCCGCCGCCCATCCGGGCAGCGCCGCGGCGGGCAGTGCGTTCCCCGCGGTCTCCCGCAGGCGGCGGAGGAATTCGTCAAGCCGCCCTAGCGCGGCCCGGGCGGCGTCAAGCGCTTCAAAGGTGAAATTGAGCGCCTGCCGGTAATGTACGGCCATGAGCGCGTACCGCAGCTCGCGCCCGGAATAGCCGCGCTTCAGCAGGTCCCGGAGCGAATAGAAATTGCCGAGCGACTTTGACATTTTCCGGCCGTCCACGACCAGGTGCGCGCAGTGCATCCACACGTTGACAAACCTCTTGCCCGTGGCTGCCTCGCTCTGCGCAATCTCGTCGTCGTGGTGCGGGAACATGTTGTCCATCCCGCCCGTGTGCAAGTCGAAGGTCTCTCCAAGGTATTTCATGCTCATGGCCGAGCACTCGATGTGCCAGCCCGGCCGGCCCCGGCCCCAGGGCGAATCCCAGGCCACGTCGCCATCCTCCTCGCACCATGCCTTCCAGAGCGCAAAATCCGCCGCGTTTTCCTTCATGTATTCGTCCTGGGCAACTCGCGCCCCCGGCTTGAGCCCGGATAGGTCGATGTGCCCGAGGCGGCCATAGCCCGGGAACTTGGAAATATTGAAATAGACCGAGCCGTCGTCCGAGCGATACGCAGCGCCGCGCTCCTCAAGCCTACGGATCAGCGCGATCATTTCAGGAACATGGTCCGTGGCCGCCGGATAATGCTCGGCGCGCTCTATCCCCAGGGCGTCAATGTCCTCGAAAAACGCGCGCTTGAAGGGCTCCGTGTAATCCCGGAGGGATTTGCCCGCCGCGCGGGACCCGCGGATGGTCTTGTCGTCAACATCGGTCAGGTTCATCACCTGTATGACCCGATACCCTTCGAAACGGAGCGCCCGCCTCAGCAGGTCCTCGAATACATACGCCCGGAAATTGCCGATGTGCGCGAAATCGTAGACCGTGGGCCCGCACGTGTACAGGCGCGCCTCGCTGCCGGACAGCGGCTTGAATTCCTCCAGGCTCCGGCTGAGCGTGTTGTAAAATGTCAGGGCCATCAGGCGCCTCCCGCGCATCCACCGTATGCTGTTGAATGGGCAGAAGTTTGCCCGACGGAAAGGCGGAGGTCAAGCCAAAGCGGGCGTCTTGCGCCGCTTTCCGGCCGCGCCAGACCGCGCCCGGACTTCCACCGTGGCAACGGCCTGTGCCGCAATGCCCGCCCGCCGGCCCAGGGCGCCAAGCCCCTCGAGCGTGGTGGCCTTGACGGACACGCGGCCCGGGGCAATCCCCATGGCGCGGGCCATGTTCGAGCGCATGGCCGGAATATGCGGCGCAAGCCTTGGAACCTCGGCAAGCACCATGCAATCCACGTTCCCGATACTGCCGCCAAGCGCGCGGACGCGCGCGGCAACGCGCCGGAGCAGGCCGAGGCTGTCCGCATTCTTCCACGCAGGGTCCGTGTCCGGAAAATGCGAGCCGATGTCGCCGTCGGCCATGGCGCCCAGCAGGGCATCCGCGGCCGCGTGGCATATGACATCGGCATCCGAATGCCCGGCCAGCCCGCGGTCGGACTCGATGCGCACCCCGCCCAGGACAAGGGGCCGGCCTCGGGCAAAGCGGTGGATGTCGAAGCCTATGCCGGTCCGGATCATGATGCGCTCTCTTCATCCCCGGCCCTGGCCGCCGTATCGCGCGTCTTTATGAAGCGGCATATGCCCCGCTTGGAGGACTCCGCAAATGCGCCGAATTCCGCGGCCGCCCCCCCGAGGCCCTCGGCCCTGATCCGCTCAACCGCCTGCGAAACGTTAAGGCCGGAGCGATAGACAAGGTCGAACGCCCGCTTGATCTGGAGCCGCTCTGGCGCCGCGATGCCGGCGCGGCGCATGCCGACCACGTTCAAGCCGCCCACGGAGTTGGGCATGAGCCCGGCGGTCGTGCAAAATGGAGGAACGTCCTTGCTGATGCCGCTCAGGCCCGAAAGCATGGCGAGCCTGCCCACGCGGACGAACTGGTGCAGAACCACGTTCCCGCTCACAAACGCGCGGTCGCCGACCTCCACGTAGCCGGCCAGCAGCGCCGCGTTCACGATTATCACCTGGTTGCCGAGCTTGACATTGTGGCCGAGGTGGCTGTTCACCATGAGAAAGCAGCCTTCGCCGACTTCGGTTGCCGTTTCCGGCTTGGTGCCGCGGTGAATCGTCACATGCTCCCGGATCAGCGTTCCGGCGCCTATCCTGACATAGGACGGAAACTCCTTGAACGCGGTATCCTGCGGAATGCCGCCGAGCACCGCGTGGGCGTGAACGCGGCAGTTCGCGCCAAGCGTCGTGTACCGGTGAATCACGGCGTGCGGGCCTATCACGGCGCCGTCCCCCACCGTCACGTCGGAATCTATGACAACGTACGGGCCGATGACCGCGTCACGCCCGATGCTGGCCCCCTTGTCCACCAGTGCCGTCGGATGTATGCTCATAATTTCAGGAACACCTTGTTATATTGCGTTTTTCATGCAAGCCGGCGCAGACGTGGCCGCGCAAACGGAATGAAAGTACGAGCATTTGCCGCCCGGGTCAACCGCAATTGTCGGCCAGGCCGCCGCTCCGCAAGATGATTCCGGACGGCCGCCCGCACCCCGCGCAGGCGCCGGCGCGCAGACCTTCGATTGACACCGAATAGCCGCGGCGGGCAATCCACCTGCGGCCGCACCAGGGGCACAGGGTGTCCTGCCCGCCGCGCGTGGAAATGTTTCCAAGGTACACAAAGTCCAACTCTTCCCGGCATATCCTGCCGGAGCGCTCCAGTGTTTCAGCCGGCGTGGCGGGAATTCGAAGCTTGTATTCGGGGCGGTACGCGCTCAAGTGCAGGGGCACAAAGCGGCCCAGGCGCGCGGCCACCCATTTCGCCAGGGCGCGCACGGCCTCCTCGGAATCGTTCAAGCCCGGGATCAGCAGGTTGGTGATCTCGATATGGCAGCCGGCATCCGCGGCCTGCCCGCAGAAGTTCAGAACCGGCGCAAGAGCCGCCCCGCAATGCTCCCGGTAAAAGGCGTCGTCCATGCTCTTGACATCGATGTTGAGCGCATCGACCGCGGCCAGGAGCTCCGCGCCGGCCTGCCGGCTGACATATCCGTTGGTGACCAGCACGTTTTTAAGCCCGGCCGCGCGCGCCAGCCGCGCGCAATCCAGAACGTACTCCGCATTGATGACCGGCTCGTTGTAGGTGTATGCAACGCCCACCGCGCCCAGGGCGCGGGCGGCGCTCACCACCGCGTCCGGCGCAACGGGCGCGTTCTTCCGCGGGGCGGACTGCGAAATGCTCCAGTTCTGGCAGAACGAGCAGGACAAGTTGCAGCCCCAGCCGCCAATGCTGAAAATCCCGCTGCCCGGGTGGAAATGGTAGAGCGGCTTCTTCTCGATCGGGTCAAGGTGCGCGGAGGACAGCAGCCCGTAGCCCGCGGCCATCAGCCGCCCGCCCGAGGCAACGCGCACGCCGCAGCGCCCTGATTTGCCGTCCGCGATCCTGCACGCGTGCGGGCAAAGCTCGCACACCAGGCGCCCGCCGCCGGCCGCAGTCCAATACCGGGCCTCGCGCATCTCCTGCACCGGGTCCACAGCCGGCACTCTCCTTCACACTCCGGCGTCAAGGCGCCTCAGGAACTCGATCTGGGGCCGCAGCTTCGCCTCGTGGTCCATCGCGCGGAAATCCTCGATTGATATGTAGCCGCAGTACCGGACCGACTTCAAGTCGGCCATGAACTGGCCCACGTTCATGAGTCCGTCCTGCAGGTTGCATTTCTCCCACACCCACTCCGCGCTGCCATCCGCACGCAGCCCTTTCCTCGCGGGAATATGCCCCCCGGCATGAACGTGCTGGAGGTAAGGGCCAAGCAGCTCCATTCCGATGCGGAACGTCTCAAACCCGTCCATGCACATGTTGTTGATGTCGTAGATCGCGCCGACCCGGTCCGGGCTGAACCTTGACAGCACGCGGTGCGCGAGCGAGGCGCTGACGAATATCGTGCCGCAATGGATTTCCGCCAGCGCGCGAACGCCGTGGGGCTCGAGCAGGTCCAGTGCCCTTCCAAAGGCATCCACGGTCTCCTGGAAAAGCTCGTGGTAGCCGGCGGTCCTGTCGTATCCCCGCGGCGCGCCCAGGCGCACGGGGACGCGCCCCAGCCGCTCGGCGCCCTCGGCCAGGCGCTTCAGGCCTTCAATGTCCGT
>JAAZAB010000291.1 GCA_012514555.1 Lentisphaerota bacterium | reverse complement strand
TATGATCGCGCTGTTACGAAGCGACCAAATGAACCAGCTCTTCATGTTGGAGTCGAAAACGGCCAGGTCGCTCGCCCTGTCGGCGTCGTAATCGCCCGGGACCGTGGTTGCGCCATTCCAGCCCCATGGAACAGCCCATGCGATGAGCCCTCGATGCAGCGACCAGGCGTACCAGTTCCCGTTGCCGCCGTCGTAGACGGCGAGGTCCGCCTTGCCGTCGCCGTCGTAATCGCCAGGCACGGTGACGGCGCCGTTCCAGCCCCATGGAACGGCCCAGGCAATGACGCGGCCCGGGGTTCCGCCGCGGAATCCCGATTGCGGATTGCCGGATGCCGATTGCCGCCCTTCATCCTGTCCCGCGGGGGACCAGACGAACCAACATCCCGCAAGCCGGTCATACAAGGCCAGGTCGCTCGTCCTGTCGCCGTCATAGTCGCCGCTCACGATTTCCGCGCCCGGCCAGCCCCACGGCTGCGCCCAGAGGATTGCCTGCTGCTTCTTCTCCGACCAAGCGTACCAGTTTCCGGCGCCCTGGTCGAAAACGGCCAGGTCGGCGTAATTGTCCCCGTCGTAGTCGCCCGGCGCAGGGACTGCCGAAGACCACCCCCACGCCCTGCCGGAAACGACAGCCTGGCTCGATGAGAGTGAATACGCGTACCATTCGCCGCTGCCGCCGAAAAACACGGCTGGATCGCTGCAGTCGTCGCCATCGTAGTCGTTGACCAGGGGCGGGGCGGTTCTGCCGAGGTCCAGGCTGGCGTCGCCGATGAGCGCCATTCCATAAAACCACTTGGGCGCCCACGGATTATGGCTGAGCCCGTTGAACCACTTGATGAATGCGCGGCCAAAGCTTTTTCCCGCCGCAAGGGAGGCGTAGAACTGGCCTTCGTAATACATTCCGCCGGTCTTGGTGGAGCCCCAGGCCAGGAGCCCGCTTGCGGGATTGAACGCCGCAAGGGCGGCGAGGTTGTTGCTGACGGTGAAGTCCGAGCCGGAGCACACGAAGAGCGAATAGAAGAAAGCGGGGGGCTTGATGATTGCGTAATCGGACTGCAGCACGAAGTTGAACACTGTCCTGTCGTCCTGGTAGTAGCCATGGGAAGCGGGCGTTCCGTGGCTGCGCGTGAACAGGATGTCGAACTGAGCGGGCATGCGATTGGCCTTGAAGTCGGCGGCGGTCGTGTCCTCCGGCTGGTCGATGCGAGTCACTCCGCCCGTGAAAACAAGGCCGAGGTGCGTTGCGTCGGGCGCGCCTTCGCTGCTCCAGTCGTCGTCGTCATAGACCAGGGCCGAGCGCGTTCTTATGAGGCGGCCGTTCCTGAAATTGTCGTTCTTGTCAAGGTAGGTGTTCAGGAGGTCGGCCTGGCCGCCGAGCATGGGCAGGTTGTCGGCCTTCATCCGGCTCACCCAAATCTCGATGTCGCGGTTCCCGGTCCAGGTGTCGTATTTGCCGTTGCCGGCATGGACGCCGTCATATTCGAGAACGTCCGACCACGCTCCGTCCATGTCCATGAAGAAGATGTCGCACGGAAAATCCTCGTAGTGTTCGCCTTGCCCGTCATCAAAGTCCTGCATCATCTCGAAGACGATGTGCGGAATGTCCCCTATGAGCGTTGCCCCAACCAGCGATTCCTTTTCGCCGTAGCGCGCTGCCAGCCATGAGCGCAACTGCTCGGGCGTGCCGCCCGCAACGGTGTACACGATTGCGGAGTACCCTGCCGCCTCAAGGTTGGATACGTGCCGGGCCAGCCGCGCCGAGATTCCATCGTAAATGTCCCGGGCGACCACGATTGCGATTCTGCCCTTGTCCGCGGCCGCCCGGCCCTGCCCGGCCGGCGCAGCACGGAGGGCCTCGATTGCGAAAGGCTCCAGGCAGGACGGGACGGCATGAGCGCCGCGCGGCGAGCCGTCGGCGCTCATCCAGCGCGACGGCATCGGCGCGGCTTTCGCCGACACACAGACCAATGCCGATGCCGCCACGGCAAGCGCAAGCCGCCCGGCGAACGAATGTTTCCGGTTTGAGGCAATTCGGCTGTTCAGGCTGCCTGTCTTGACTCTTTTCACGTTGAACCAACATTTTAGCATCAAGCCTTCCTGCGAGCAAGCCGGCTGCCGCGGCAACGCATTATTCTCACGAAGGTGTAATTCCTGAGTTCAGAAATTGGTTTTATGGTTGGCATGGCAACCCCTTCTTCTTGATTGATAAAATGCAGCAAAATGCCATCGAAGAGCACAACAGCAGAATCTGTCTTGTTCGTTGGCGAACGTCAGCGCTCTGGGGACGCGCCACTTGTGGCGCGTACCCAGCAGCGCATTGTTC
>JAAZAB010000026.1 GCA_012514555.1 Lentisphaerota bacterium | reverse complement strand
TGCTCCTGGGCCTGGGTCAGCAGTTCGCCCCAGCTCGGGGTGGGCGGGGGCAGGCCGAAGCCGAGGTAGTCGAGGGCGGCCAGCAGCCCGATTGCGCCGACGAGCGAGAAAGGAAAGAATGTTATGACGGGCACGAGCGCATTCGGGAGGATGTGGCGGAAAATTATGCGGCGCGGCGGCACGCCGAGGCAGCGCGCGGATTCTACAAAGGCCGTCTTGCGCAGGCGCAGGAACTCGGCGCGCATGTAGAAGGACATGCCGATCCAGTTGAAACAAGCGTAGCAGGCGATGAGCAGGAGGAAGCTGCGCCCGAACACTGAGCCCATGAGGATGAGGATGTAGAGGAAGGGAATGGACTCCCATATCTCGATGAGGCGCTGGCCCGCGAGGTCGAGGAGCCCGCCGAAATAGCCCTGGACAGCGCCGGCCAGTATCCCCGCCGCGGTGGAAACGATGACGAGAATGAACCCGAAGGTGAGCGACGTGCGAAGGCCGTAGAGAATGCGCGCGAGCACATCGCGGCCCGAGCTGTCCAGCCCGAACGGGTGGCCCCGGACGGGCCTGAAGGGGAAGGTCACCGCTTCCCTGTCGAACCGGGCGGTGAGGGCCTGGCCGCCACTTGAAAGGCGAAGCGGCTCGACCGGCCCGGAGAACCGGCGTTCGGCCGCGGCCAGCACGGCGTCGCGGTCGGCGTCGGAGAGCCTCGCAAAGGCGCCGGACGCCGGGAGGTCGGCCGGCCGGCCGCGCTCGAGCAGGGCGGTTTCGCGCGCGGCGTTTTCCGAGAGCGGGTCGCGCAGGGTGAGGCGTACCGCGCGCGGCGGATTGGCGCGGCGGGCGAAGGTGGCCGCCGTCATGGTGAAGCGCGCGCCGTCAGCGCGGGTGCATTCCAGGGTTGCCGCCTCCGAGTCTTGATTGGCGAAGCGCTCCGCCAGGGCGCCGAGGAAGGCGGGCGATACAGGAGCGAGGTTTGTCAGCGGCCGGCCGGATAGGGCGGCGTCGTTAGTGTTGAAGAAAGAGCCGGCGCTGTCCGGCTTTTCCACGATCCCGGCGGCGGTCACCGAGATGGTGCCGATGCGCGGCTCGGGCGCGAGCGAGATTTGGACGGCGTCCGGCAGCTCGATGTCGCCGGCCGGCACGCTCTCGTAGGGGCCGTATGGGATCGGCGGAAAGACGATGCGATTGCCAGGGCCGGCGCGGAATGACGCGCTGGCGGCCAGCTTGCGATAGTCGGGGCGGGTCATCAGGCCGCTGCCCGTGAAGGCGTCGTCCGGGTATGACCGCACGACCGGGAAATAGGATTTGCCGTTGTAACGGACATAGAGGGGACGGCTGTTGCAGAGGAGTTCGGCGGCCAGGCTCAGGGCGTAGAGCGCGCAGAGGAGGATGAGGGAGAAATGGGCCCGCCTGATGGCGCGGAACCGGCGCAGGCGCTTGCGGGTGACGGGGTTAAGGCTCATGACGATTTGAAATTGATGCGCGGGTCGATGAGGACGTAGGCGAGGTCGGAGACCATGCGGCCCAGCAGTCCGAGGATCGAGGTCAGCGAGAGAATGCCCATGAAGACCATGTAATCCCGGCCGACAATGGCGTCCAGGCTGAGGCGGCCCATGCCGGGGATTTCGAAGACGCGCTCGATGAGTACCGAGCCGGCGAACATCAGGGTCATCACGTCGCCGAACCCCGTGGCAATGGGGATGAGCGCGTTCCGGAAGGCGTGGCCCCATACCGCGCGGCGCAGCGTGGCGCCCTTGGCGAGCACGGTGCGGATGTAATCCTGGCCGATCTGTTCCAGGAGCGAGTTTTTCATGAGCAGCGTGAGGACCGCGAAATGGCCGAGCATGTAGCAGAGCACCGGCAGGACCATGTGCCGGAGCGTGTCGAGGATGCGGCCGGCCGGCGGAAGCTGCGCATAGCCCTCCGAGCGGAAGCCCGCGGCGGGCAGGATGTCCCAAAAGCCTTCGGCGGCGCCGGAGAAGAGGACCTTCAGGATCATGCCGAACGCAAAGGCCGGGATGGCGTAGAGCGTGAACACCGCGACGCTTGAAGCCAGGTCAAAGGGCCCGCCGTTGCGCATCGCCTTTGCAATGCCGAGCGGGATGCAGACCAGGTAGGTCAGCGCGAATCCTGTTATGCCGAATATCAGCGAAACCGGGAAGCGCTGCTTTATGAGCTGCCATACGGTCTTGTTCGGGTACATGTAGGAATCCGCGGCCAGCCCCGCGCGCTGCCGCACGAGCCAGTTCCAGTAACGCTCGAGGACGGGCCGGTCGAAGCCGAAGTGCTTCTCCAGGGCCGCGCGCTGCTCCTGCGAGATTGCCGCCCCCGCGGCCGCGCGGGACCCGGCGCCCGCGCCGCGCATGTTCAGCATCATCTGCTCGACCGGCCCTCCGGGCACGAACTGGCAGAGGGCGAAGACGACGAACGTGATTCCGAGAAAGGTCGGGATTGCCAGGAGCAGGCGGCGGATGAAATAATGGAAGCGTTCCATGATCCGTTGTCAGGGTTCCTGAAAGACGTCGTCGAACCGGACCTCGGCCGGGCGCGCCGGCAGCGCCTGGTTGTTCTTCATGGCGTCCGCGAGCTCGGCGGCCGAGTCTTCGTCGAACCACCACAGGGCGGACGCGGCGCGCTCGTCGGAATACTTGCCCAGAACCGTGGGCGGCATGCCGAACTTGTTCCAGTAGAGCAGGCGCGTGGAGTCAATGTTCCAGAGCAGGATGTAGGGCGTTTCAGCGGCGAGTATGGCATCGATCTCGCGGCAAATGGCGTGGCGCTCGCCCACGTCGAAGATCGAGCGCTGCCGGGCTATCAGCTCGTCCGCCTTGTCGTTCTTGAACCCGGCCAGGTTATGGCCGCAGGGCCGGTCGGCCTCGGCCGAAAGCCACATCGGCTCCGGATCCTTGCGAACGCCGGAGCTCCACGCGGCCCAGGTCATGTCGAAGTTGAACTCGTCCATGTCCCTGGCCCATGCGGCGCCGTCCTTTTTCTCGATGAGCAGCTCTATGCCGGCATCCTTGAGCGCCTCCCTGTAAATGACCAGGAACTTGTCGGTGGACGTCTCGTGGGTCAGAAAGCGGAAGCGGAACGGCCGGCCGTCTTTTTCCAGGAGCTGCGTTTTCGGGTTGGCTTTCCAGCCGGCTTCTGCGAGGAGCTTCCGGGCCTGCGCCCTGTCGAACTCGACGAGCGGGCTGGGGCAGGGCAGGGCCTTTGAGTAGAGGTCTTCGAAATATGAGCGGTGCAGAAAATACTGGTTGTGCATGAGCGTCTCGTTCATGCGGCGGCGGTCGAGCAGGTGCGATAGCGCGCGGCGCACGCGCGCGTCGGCAAAGAGGGGCCGGCGCATGTTCATGGCAAAGCCCTGGAAACCGATCGGATTGCGGTTGACGACCCTCTGCTTCACGATCCAGCGCCGGTCAAAGCGCTCGCCGTCGGTCTGATTGACCCACACGTGGGCGGTGTACACCGGAAACAGGTCTATCTCGCCCTTCTTGAAGGCGTCCAGGGCATTCTCGCGCTCGGCGAAAAACCGGTATTTCAAGGTCTTGAAATTGCCCGTGTGCCGCACGCGCGCGGCATCCCGGTTCCACCAGTCGCTCCTGCGCTCGAGCGTGACGGAAATGCCTTCCCTGATCTCTCCGATCCGGTAGAGGCCGGAGACCACGGGGAATTCAAAGTTGATCTTGTTGAAATCAATCTTCTCGAACGCGTGCTTCGGCAGGACCTGGAGTCCGGCCAGCGTGTCGAGGTTCTGCCAGTGTACTTCCTTTGCGGTGAACTTGATCCGGCGCTCGTCCAGGACGGCCGGCGACTCGAAGCGGCTCAGGAAAACCTTGTGCGGGCCGGTCAGGTTGGACGGATTGAGCACGGCGTCGAAAGTCCACTTGACGTCGTGGGCCGTGACCGGCCTGCTGTCGGACCAGCGCG
This sequence comes from Lentisphaerota bacterium, assembly GCA_012514555.1. GTDB lineage: Bacteria > Verrucomicrobiota > Kiritimatiellia > JAAZAB01 > JAAZAB01 > JAAZAB01. The sequence goes on along the minus strand of JAAZAB010000026.1, from coordinate 719 downwards.
CTTTCGGGTCGAGGCGTACGGTGAAAGTGCGCTTGTCATCGGACATGGCGATCGCTTCCGCGAGGCTTGGCTCGTAGTCCAGGGAGACCGGGTGCTGCGCGAGCAGCGTGTCGTATAGCGCGCCGAAGAGGTCGGCGGAGAATGTGTTCTGGTTCAGGTAATAGTTGAAGCTTTTCGGGTATTCCCCGCTGTACGTGCAGAGCTCGCCGCCGATCGTGGCGCCAGGGCCGGCAAGCGGATTAGGGGTGTCCTTCCAGCCGGGCTTGTGAAAGATCTGTTCGGCCAGGAGCGCGGCGGAAAGAGCGGCCAGCGCCAGGCAGAGTATTGTGCGCTTCACGAAAGATGCCTCCGGTTACATGGTGTGTTCCGCCCTGCCGGCCGGGTTGCCGGGCTGTAATGGCTGTAATGGGCCGAGTTGCCGGCATTGTCCGGAAAAGGCGGCAAAATGGCAAGCGCATTCGGGGTCAGTATAGTTATCGCCTCATCGCTGCCAGCCTTGCCCCCGTCCATCGTCCCTCGTCCTCGTCCCCGTCCATCGTCCTCGTCCTCGTCCCTCGTCCTCGTCCCTCTCTGGAGTATGCCGCCGTATGTACGTCCAATCGCGCCACGCCGTGGCGCGCTACAGAAGAGGAAGCCATGTCTCTCGCAGAGGCGCCCGTCCATCGTCCCTCGTCTGGCTCCCGGCGCCGTTCTTGACACAGTCGTGGCGGGGCGCATTA
>JAAZAB010000290.1 GCA_012514555.1 Lentisphaerota bacterium | reverse complement strand
TGCCTTCACGCTGCTGGAAATCATGATGGGCCTGAGCATTTTCATCATGGTTATTGCGGGCACACTGGCCGTCTACCTCACTTGCCAGAGGGTGTGGTATTCGACCTCGCTCTACATGGAAGCTACGCGCGAAGCGAGCATGGGACTCTCGCGAATGGTTTACGGCGTCGGCACGAACGGCGGGCTCCGGGAGGCCGCAAGCGTCACTTTGGACAAAAATAGGATAGGCAGCTGGTCCGGCACCACCTATCCGCCGCCGGCCGGATCGGACTCGCACTATATCCAGGCAACAGCTTCAGCATACAAGGATGGAAGCTGGCTGCTGACCGTTTCAAACTACGCGGGCCGCATCATGGGTTACACCTACAACTCGAAGGCCAGCAACATCTGCTTCGCCCCCGTGATCGGCCTGCTTCCGGCCCGTCTTGAAGTGGCGAATTATGTCACGGCAGCGTCAGTCACGCCGACGAACAAGGGCGTAATTGTCTCAATAGCCGTCACCCGCAAATTCGGAGTCAACACCTCATCGGTGACCAACAGCACGTTCGTCAAGCTGCGGAACTAGAATCCCGCAAAGGAATCACACATAGCGTCATGGCAAACAATTCAGGAGCCATAATCCGGAAGCCGGCAGTCAGAATGGAATCGCAGGAAAAAGGGAAAAAAGAAGGCGCCAGGCGCGCTGCCCCAGCAAAGTGCGCTTCCCGCTTTTCGATGTCTGACTTTTCGGGATTCCGAATTATGATTTCCGGCCACCGGAGTTGATGCGCGCATGAAAACAGACCAGGGCGGAATGGTTTTGATTGGCGTCGTCCTTTTTGCCGCGATCATTTCGGTGCTGGCGGCCGGGCTGATGGGCGAATCATCGAGCCAGATGCTGCTCGCGAGCCGCACGGTGCTGAACGAGCAGGCCTTGTATGTGGCGGAAGCCGGCGCCGAACGGGCCGTGGCCCACATCATGAATGGCGGCGCGATTCCCGGCACACTGACAGGCACGGTCGGCAACGGGAAATACACGACCGTCATCATGGCGTCCATCACCGGATCCACGCACACCATCGCAGGCTCGCTGAACATCAACCCAAACAACAGCCCGGACAACGAGTTCCTTCTCGTCAAGCCCAACGGAGAAACCATCACCCGTGACGACCTGGCCGGCGACACCACGTCCTACGCCAGCGCGCCCTGCGTGCTCTACTCGGGGCCCGCGCTCCTGATCCATGTAAAGCCGAAGGGCGAAGGCGACCAAAACACTTTCCTGGTGGACGGCGTTGCTTACGCGCTGCAAAACGCCAAGACGTACGACTTCCGCGGCGTGAACATGAATGTCCAGGTCTGCAACGATTCGAGAAACAACGGCAACGGTCGCGCCAACGGCCGGTGGTATCTCGAAAACATCGCGGGCGCCGACGTGGAAATGGCGGTTTCCGACGACAACGCGTCCCAGTCGCTGGCATCATATTCGGTTCTTTCGGTGGGCGCGGTGCCCGGCGCCCGGCGCCTGGTCATCATAGAGGGACTGCACCAGCAGAGCTGGGCCAAGTACGCGCTCTGGTACAACACCGCCGGCGAACTGGTCATCACGGGCGGCGAGAAATTTTACGGCCTGGTGCATGCCAATTGCCCTTTCTGGTTCCAGAACGACCCGGAGTTCTTCGAAAAATGCACGTCCGCGGCCTCAACTTTCAGCGGGAGCACGAACAATGTGACATTCCATGCGGGCTTCGAGATGGGAGTGCCGTCCAACTCCATGGCGGCAATCAATTTCAGCCGGCTGCTCGGCGATGCCGGAATGGTCGTAACCGGCCTGACCTGCATCACGTTCACCAACTCGAACATGCGCGTCACCAACGCGCGCATGGGCTGGACCAACCAGGCGATGGCAATCCCGTCCAACGGCCTGATCTACGTGAAAAGCACCGGATCGGGCAAGCGCATAATCCCGGGCGATGCCAAGGTGGCGGGTGTGCTGGACGGGCGGCTTACTATCACGGCCGACAATGACATATACATCACCAATTGCATCCAATATGCCGTGCACCCGACCAACGGGTCTGACGACGCTCTGGGGCTGCTCGCCGGGCGCGACGTCGTTGTCGCCTCTTCATGCCCGGCCAACCTTGACGTCAATGCCCACATTATGGCCACGGGCATCGGGACCGCGTCAGCCGGCGACGGCAGCTTTTGGGTTCAGAATTACAACACGCGCGCGCCCAGCGGGAACCTGAACGTCTATGGCGGAATCGCCCAGAACGATCGCGGCCCCGTGGGAACGGTGTACAACAACGGCGATCTTGCCTCCGGCTTCAAAAAGAACTATGTTTACGATACGCGGTTCGCAAACAATCCGCCGCCCTGCTATCCCACTCTCACCAACGAGTACGAGTGGGCCGCATGGCGCGAGAAGAGCATCGTAGTGGACCTGTGGTGAAGCCATGAGCAGGCCTAATATCGCGGAAATGAATAAAATCGCGCTGGGAGCGATCATTGCGATCGCAGTCACATGCCTGGCTTTCATCCTCCGGACCTCGATCGAAAGTGCCGTCACCCCCCGCCTTGAGCCGGATGCCGCCGGCCCCGCGGCGCCCGCGCAACCGCCCGCAACGGAGCGCCAAGCGCCGAACATGCATCCGCCCGAAGCGAACGCGGCCGAAAAACACACGGCCCCGGCGCCCGTCATTGCCGCAAGGCGGCCGCCTGATGAGTTTGACCGGATCGTCGAAAACAGCGAAATCCATCGCAAACAGGTCAATCACCTGAGGGCCAGAGCCAGGGAAAAGAGCGATGATCCCAAAGCGCTGTCCGATCGGGAAATAGATGAAATTGAAAGAAAAGGACTGATGCTTCAATGACGGGAAGCCTAACACATTCCGTGGCGGCCGGCGCGCGTGGTTGCTGGCCGGAGGCGCCGGAATCCGGAGGCTCGGCGAAAGAGGAGCGCCGCGGTTCGTGCGCGGCCGGATTCACCATTGTGGAAGTCGTTGTCGCATCATCTCTCATGCTCCTGGTCATCTGCGGGCTCCTGCTTGCGT
>JAAZAB010000289.1 GCA_012514555.1 Lentisphaerota bacterium | reverse complement strand
TTCATTTTTCAAACGCAAAATCCGGGGTAAGGGGGCTGCTTCTGCAGTCGCTCCACTGCGCGGCGCGATTTCGCGCTCACTTCATGCCGAACATGCGTTCCTTGAGGTCGAGGTAGTAGAGATAGTCGGACGGCTTGACGTTCGGCGGGCAGCGGTGGTCGCAGAACGGAATAAAGCCCCCGCGCTCGACCAGGGGAACCAGGGTTTCCAGGTAAGCCTTGATCGCCTTCGGCCCCTTGCCAAGCTCCAGCTTGTCGACGCCGCCCATGATGCGCAATTCCCTGCCGTATTGCTTGAAAATTTCCGCCGGGTGCGCGCAGCCGTTGACCTCGAACGGAAACAGGCAGTTGATGCCGCCTTCCAGCAGGTGGGGCAGGATCGGCCGCACGTCGCCGTCGCAGTCGGTGTACCAGAGGTCGATCCCGTGCCGCTTGAGCTTCGCGTGGATCCTCTTGTAGCGGGGCGTTATGACGTTCTTGAAAAAGTCCACGCTGACGATCGGCCCGTTCTTGAAGCAGATATCCTCCCAGGATGCGGCGTAATCGAAATCGATGTGCGGGAGCAGCTGGTCGAGCGAGTCCTCGACAAGCAGGCAACAGGTTTCCACCATGTCCTCGACCATGTCGGGGTAATCGTAGGTCGAATAGGCCAGGCCCTCGAACGTGAGCATGTCCCGGATTTTGCCTATCATGGAGCCGCACCAGATGCCCAGCGGGTAATCACGGTCCGGGGGGTTGGCCTTCTTTACGGCTTCGACATCGATTCTGCGCGCGGGGTCGTCCCGGCGCATGCGCTCGGCCTTGACCCGCTTCCAGTCCGCCGGGGTTGTGACCGAGGGCTTTATGTAGTGGGGAATCGTGTCGTGCCCGTCCCTGGGCACCTCGGCGAGGAGCCCGTCGCTGTTCATGAGCATACGGGTGGTTGCCGTTTCCGATATGACCTTTTCCTCGAAGCCGGGGCTGAGCCAGAGCGCGCCTCCCGCGCAGTCGATGCGGTCGAAATTGAAGAATCGGTCGGCTTCCCAGTTGTTCGTGATCTTGTTCTTTGTGAAGATGTCCCAGCTGGAGAAATTTTCCTCCCAGTATCCGAACTCCATGTTGAAACAGCGGTCCACCGGCCGGTAATGCATCTGGCGGTTGAACCGCTCGCGGTCGGTCATCGTGCCTTTCCACTTGGGCCGGCACGGCGCTATGGTTTTGTCGCTCATGCGAAGGCCTCCGCCCCGCGCCCCCGGCGTCAGGCCTCGAAGCGCTTGAATTGCGGCAGGTGCGCCCGGTTCTTGCGGAGCATCTCGTTGGTCATTTTCCGGATTTCGGCCATGGAGCAGACGGCCGCCGAGAGAGGGTCGTACAGGATCGCATGCATGACCTTGCGCGGGTCGCCGGTGAGCGCCGCGTCGACGGTCATTTCCTCGACCGCGATGCTGACGTTGTTCATGGCCGCGAGCTGGGGCGGGAGCGGCCCGACATGGACCGGGTTGAAGCCGCGCCTGTTCGCGAACACGGGCACCTCGACGCACGCATTCTCCGGCAGGTTCGGGATCAGGCCGGTGTTCGGAACGTTCCCGTTGAACTCGAAAACATCGCCGCCCATGTAGGCGTTGATGATGGACGCGGCGTATTCGTGGCCGCGCCTTAAGTCAAGGGGCTTGGCATCCTTGAGCCACGCGCGTATCTGTTTCTTCCATGTCTTCTTCACGGCCCGGTACTCGTCGAGGATATAGGCGTGGCGCCCGGGGTTCCAGCCGGTGCCGGACGTGCAGTACTTCTTTATGAGGTCGGGGCGTTTGCGGAACCACCAGCTGTACTCCGAGTTGTGCCCGCTGGATTCGGTGACGTAGTAGTCCATGTGCAGGAACATCTCGTTGCGCACCTGCTCCTCGTTGTAGATTTTCCGGCTGCCCAGGATGGCCTTGCGGAGCAGAGGGTAGGCGTTCTTGTTCTTCCATTCGTATTTCAAATACCAGGCCTGGTGGTTGATGCCGGCGCACACGTAGTTGATGTCCTTCATGTCCGCGCCGATCCAGCGCGCCATCTGCCAGGCAGTGCCCTGGACGCTGTGGCACAGGCCGGAGGCCTTGACGCTGGTCTGGCCCTGGATTGCGCGGCAGAGCATGGCCATCGGGTTCGTGTAGTTCAGGAGTATCGCGTTCGGGCAGACCTTTTCCATGTCCCGCGCGATGCCAAGCATCACGGGAATGGTCCGCAGCGCTCGGAACACGCCGGCCACGCTGCGCGTGTCCCCGACGTTCATGTCGACGCCGTACTTGAGCGGAATCAGTATGTCGTGCTGCCAGACGTTTACGTCGCCCGCCAGAATCGTGCACAGCACCGCGTCCGCGCCTTCCAACGCGGTCTTCCGGTCATGCGTGGCAATGACTTTCGCGGGGTATTTGCCCTCGCGCACAATTCGATCCACGGCCTGTTTTATGAAAGCCAGCCGTTCCGTGTTCACGTCCATCAGCGACAGCGTGGCGTCCCTCAAAAGGGGGAAGGTAAGGATGTCTCTCACCAGGGTGCGCGTGAATCCGAAGCTTCCTGCGCCGATGAATGCGATTTTTGCCATAACTGCTCCTTTTGTCTGGCGGGCTCGCGATGCAAAAACGCGGATAATAGATATTTCCGCGCACCGGTCAATGCCAATCGCGCTGGTCGCGTAAGAGATGTCCCGGCAAAAAGATTCTGTCCATTTTAACAGCGTCAATTTTACAAACTGGAGGGCGACGGGCCTCCGTCGCCGGATGCGGATGGGGTGCAACCCGGCACTCCGGGGGGGAATGCGGTGCGTGGAGGGCGGAATGTCGTGAACGTGAACGTGTACGAACAGGAACACGAGCAGGCGATGGGGCGTGAGCAGAACGGCACTACTGGAGAATCGCAAAATCCGGGCTGAACTCCAGCGCGGCGCGGGAAAAAAATCGCCGGGCGCCGCTCAATGCGGCTTGACAAGAAGGGCGCGCATGGCTCATACTCCCAAACAACAGCCAAAAGTTGGCGGACAGGGGTTCGCGCAAATGGCGTATTGATAAGGAGGCATGACATGAGCGGTACGGCGACAAGCAATGAGAAATTCGTGGAAGCTTTGAACCTGCTGGAACAGGCGGCAAAGGACAAGAAGGCAGACATCCAAGGCCTTGTGGAGAACAAGTTCACGGCGCTGAAGGATGTGCTTCTTGAAAAGGAGCGCTCGGTGCGCAGCCAGTTGCAGGATATATCCAAGCGCGCAATCACGGGCGCCAAGGAGGCCGCGCAGACGGGCGAAAAGAAGGCCGTGGAAATGGCGAAGGTTGTGGACGAGAATGTTCATGAGACTCCGTGGCCCTATATCGGCGGCGTTGCCGTGGTGGCGCTGCTGCTGGGGTTTGTGCTTGGAAAGAAGAGCTGAGCGCGGCATGAAAGGCATGTTCAATCGCCTGGCCGGCCTGCTGCTGCTGTTCCTGCTGCAGCAGTACAAGAAATCGGCGCTGGACTTCGCGCAGATAGAGGCGGCGCGAGCCTATATTGGCGGGGTGCGCATTGCGAGGAGAGCCTATTGGCAGGCGGCCCTGCTGATTGTGGCGCTGCTTGTGATGATGTGCGGGTTCCTGATTCTGCACGTTGCGCTGTTCGCCTGCGTTTGGAGCTGCGGCGGCCAATCCGGAAATTCCCTGGCTATAGGCCTGCTTGCGGCCCTGGGCGCCCTGTATTTCCTCGCGCCGCTTTGCGTGATCGCATATCTGGGCTCGGAGCGGAACTGGATGCGGTTCTCCGGCGCGTCCGAGTGGGTCGCAAAGCTGTTGGGGCAAGCTCGCAAATAAGGCGCTCGGCAACAGGTCTCCTTTTCACTCCCGGACCGGCTGGTTGTTGCTCCTGCAATAATCCGTTGACAGGGCAGGGGTGCGCATGGATAATGCCGCCCATATTTTTTTCATCGCATAACGGCCATTGCATTCTGGGGCGGTAGCTCAGTTGGTAGAGC
>JAAZAB010000288.1 GCA_012514555.1 Lentisphaerota bacterium | reverse complement strand
CCTGCTTGAGCGGTCGATCCAACCGGCAGCCCTTCGTCTGGCGAATGTGATCGAGCGCTTTCCGTAACCCTTTGGCGTCTTCCACGCCCGGCCACACACCGGGCTCCGGCAATCCCATGCGGTGAATCAGAGTTTCCGCTTCTTCCTCCGGCAATAAGGAGAGCAGAACACGACCGGTTGCCGATCCGTAGAAAACCGTATCCCGGCCTTCATGGACTCCCACATGAACAAGCTCTTCACTTTCAAAACTGATCAGCGTGTTGCGAAACCCCCCGTCATACACCGCCAGCAACACGGTTTCCCCGCTGGCGTCACGCAATCGCTTTAGAATGGGCGCCGACGCCCGTATCAATTTCGTAAAAAGCCATTGCCCCCGCCCCATCCGAAGCGCCGACGGCCCAAGCGAATAGAGACGTGTTCTCGAATCCTGAGACACCATGTCCAACTCGATGAGCGTTTGAAGAATGCTGCGCGCCGTCGGCATTTTGAGCCCGGCCGCGTGCGCCAACTGACTGAGAGAAAAACCACTGTTTTCCCCGCTGTCCAGCCGTTTCAACAACGCGAAAGCTCTCGCTAAACACTGAATCATAATTCAATAATGCTGAATATATTCATTATCATTGTGCAACCGCCAATCCGGATTGGCAAGTTTTTATTTTCCCATTCGTCTGTTGCGTTGGTGTTACTCGACTTGTACCATGCTGTTTGTGCGTTGCCGTTTCCTCCATCGGCCACAGGTCAGGCTCGCCTACGAAATCGACGGCGACCCGGGGCCCTGGCTCCTCTTCCTCCATGGCGCCGGCTGCGACAACCGCGACTGGGACGGCGTGCGCGCCTGCCTCAAGGGAAAGCCGTTCCGCCTGCTGTTCCTCGAATTCCGCGGGCACGGGGCCAGTTCCGTTTTCCCCGGCCCCTTCTCGATCGAGGACCTGGCCGCCGATGCGTTGGCCCTGCTCAAGCACCTCGCCATCCCCCGCGCCCGCTTCGTCGGCCACAGCCTCGGCGGCATGACGGCGCTCGCCGCAGCCCGCCAAAATCCGGATGCCGTGGAAAGCGTGATCCTGATCGAGGGCTGGACCGCGCTCCGGGCCAGCCGGGCATTCGGGCCCAACCGGTTTTACGGAAACCTGCCTTCCCAGGCTATCGAGCGGATCACGGCCAAGGCTCTCGCCACCCGGCGCCGCCATACGCCGGATAACTGGGCGACCTTCTGGTCCAGCGTGCAGGCCTTCGACGGTTCCGATCTGTTGGCTTCCCCGTTCTGCCTCGTCCGGGAAGTCTACGGGGCCATGGGTCGCCGGCCCGATTCCGAAAAACAGCTGCTTGTCCCCGCCCATCCCCGCATTGCCTGGAGCTGGATTCCAGACTGCGGCCACTATGTCCCGCTTGAAAAACCGGCCGAAACCGCAGCCGTGTGCCAGATGCCCATCACGCCTTCTGGTTCCCATGCCCCCGGAACTCCGGCTCTTTGACATTGATCTTTGTCCGGTTTATGGGAGGATCGTGGCCACCGAAACGACCGGCACAAAAATGCGAGGAGTTCCATGATCGCCTTCCACCTGGACATGAAAATGGCCCTTCTGAAACCCGCGGCACTGCGGGCGCTGATGCGCGAATGCGCCCGGCTCGGGTACGACACGCTGGT
>JAAZAB010000287.1 GCA_012514555.1 Lentisphaerota bacterium | reverse complement strand
CGACAAGGACTATGACACCTGGTCTGTGATAGGCAGCGTGGTTCTGCCCGTGACCGAGTGGGCCGCCATCCAGGGCTCGATATGGAAGGGCGCAAATCTTGACACGTACTACGGCGGCATAGGCCAGGGCGTTAACACGAAGCTCGACACCTCCATTTGCGCGATCGGCGGCTGGGGCCAGCTCGTGTTCGATGTGACCAAGGACCTGAACTGGAACGTCGGCTATGGCATAGACGATCCGGATAATGAAGATCTCAACGACAAGGATCGCTCGAAGAACCAGATACTGTTTTCGAGCTTGTTTTACAAGCTCCTGCCGCCCGTGACGCTGATCTTCGAATACAGCTACATGAAGACCGACTACAAGGCGTCGGACAACGAAGAGGACAATCGCTTCCAGGGCTCGGTCATGTACACATTCTGATCGATTCCCAGGCCATCGGGCCCCGGCGCACTTGCGCCGGGGCCTTTTTTTTTGGAATCACGGCAGGGCCTGGCCGAAATCCACAAGCAGGAACCAGGCATAGGCGGCCAGGATGGCGTATTGCGCCGGCGGCTTGACAAGGCGCGATTCGAACAGGCGCGCCAGCACCAGCGCGTTCAGGGCGCCCGCGCCCATTTGCGAGACTGCCAGCGCCATGCGCGCCGGGATTCCGAGGGCGGCCGCCGGCAGTGCGGGCTCGCAGAGCAGGAGGCCGGCGCCAAGCGCGAGACCCAGCCCGAAAAGCGCTATGCCGATGCGCGCGGATCGCCTTGCGCCCGCCAGGCCCAGCAGCGCCATGCCAAGGGATACGCTGCCCATGTATAGGCCCGGGGCCGGAACGGCGTTCCAGTCGGCCGCGCCGTAGGTTCCGGGGGTCAACGCAAGGGCAATCAGGCTCAGGATCCGGGGCTGTGCGCCTTCCGCGGCAATCCTGCCCGAAGCCCAAAGCAGGCTGAGAACAGCGGGATTGAACCCGGCCGCCAGTCCCGCGGCAACACTTGGCAGGGCGCGGCCAATGGCGCGCCGCACAAGGAGAAACACGGCCGCGGCAAGAGAAAAAGTCGCCAGCCAGGAAAAGATGACCGCGGCCGCGTGTTTCAGAAACGCTTCGAGCGCCACGTCCAGAAACGCGGTCAAATGCTGCCAGGCCGGCGCGCCTCGCGGCAAATCCGGCCACGGCATGGAATGGATTGGCGCCGCGAGCGCGAATGCGAGTCCGGCGATGGCAAAGAACGCCAGGGAGAAGGCTGTGGCGGCGCGATCCTGCGCCGGGTCCGTCCGCGTCATGGCTGCATCTCGTAGATTGTTACGCGGCTCTCCGGATCGTCCGCCCATATGGAACAGCATGGTTCCAGCGCGTCGCGAATTATGTCCGCCACCGGGACGGGCATCAAGTCCCAGTGCACGATGAAAAAGCGGAAGCCCGCGTCCAGCAGGCTGCGCGGCCGGGGCAGGAACAGGTCCTCCTCCGTCGCCAGGCCGTCCTGGATGCGCCGGAGCTGGCGCAGAAACGGATCGACTTCGGCATAGGTGTGAGCCATGAACGCCTGGCCGCTCAGGATCGGGCGCCGGTGCATGGTTTGCGCCAGCATGTAACGATAGGCTATGTGCGACCGGACCGATACTGGCACATCCACCACGGCCCCGGCCTCCGGAAGGGCGCCGAGTTTTTCATATGCGG
>JAAZAB010000286.1 GCA_012514555.1 Lentisphaerota bacterium | reverse complement strand
TGGCGTTCCGCGCCTGTCTCCTGGCCGCCGCTCTTGGCGCGGCCGCCATGGCCGGGTGGGGCGCCGGCGCGCTTTTCGGAGCGTGGGCGATGGCGGCAGGGCTGGGCTTGCTGGCGGCCGAAAGCGCGCTCTTTGCGCTCGGCGCGGCATTCCTGCCCGGGCGCCGCTCCGGGGCCGCGGCTTTCCGGCCGAGCGTTCTGTGCGCGATGCTTTCCCGCCCTTTCGGCTGGGCGCGGAACCTCGGCGAGGCGCTGGACTACCAGTTCGGATTTGACGTGTCGCGCACAGCCGCGTTCCGCACCGCCGCCCGCGCGGCCGTCCCGTTCCTCGCAGCGCAGTGCGTCCTGCTGTACGCGCTTTCGGCGCTCGCTTTTGTCGGAATCCAGGAGACGGGCCTTGTGGAACGGTTCGGCCGGCCGGATCGCACCCTGGATTCCGGGCTCCACCTGAAATGGCCGTGGCCGTTCGAAACGCTGAGGCTCGTCAACGTTTACCTGGTGCGGACGATACATGTCGGATTCGATGCCGAGACGAACGGGCCCTCGCCGCGGTTGCTGCTCTGGACCGAGCCCCACTATGCGAGCGAAGAACTGTTTCTTGTGGCCGGCGCCGCGTCGTCCGCCGCTGGCCCGGTCCCGGACGAGCGCGGCCGCGAAACGCCGGCCAACCTGATGGTTATCAACATTCCGATCGAGTTCCAGGTCACCAACGCATCGGCGTTTGCCTATGCCCACGCTGACCCCGTCCGCATGCTGCGCCTCCTGGCCACACGCGCGCTCAGCCGCACGGCCGCGGGCCGGGAGCTCTTCGAGTTTTTCGGCCGGGGCCAGCTCGAAACCGCCGCGAGCCTGCGCGGCGACATCCAGGCCGAGGCCGACCGGGCCGGGCTCGGCGTTGCAATACGCTTTGTCGGAATGCATGGCGTGCACCCGCCCGTGGTTGTGGCCGGCGCCTTCCAGGCGCTGGTGGGCGCCGCCGAAACGCGGGAGGCGCGCGTGCTTTCGGCAATGGCTTATGCCGGCCGCGAGGTTCCCGCCGCCTCGGCCCGCGCCGACGCCTCGATCGAGGCCGCCGAGGCATACAGCGCGCGCCGCAAACTCGTTTCCGCGGCCGAGGCGGACCGTTTTTTGAAGAGGCTTGAGGGGTGGCGCGTCTCGCCGGACGTGTTCCGGAGCCGTGTGTATCTGCGGGCGCTTGCGGACTCACTCGCCGGCGTGAGAAAGTACATCGTGTGCGGCGGGCGCGGGCGCGAGGTTGTCATCCTGAACCTGGAGGACCGCCTGGACTCCGACCTGTTCGACCTGGGCGCGTACACGGGGCGGGTGGAGCAGGTCCGGCCGTCCCCCGAACCGTAAATGGTGAAACCGGCAAACCTGGTGCTTAAATGAAAAAAAGAATTCCGATACTGGCCCTCGGCTTCCTGGCCGTGCTGGCGTTTGTGCTGCTCCAGACCCTGCACATCGTGCGCGTGGGCGAGGCCGCCGTGGTAACCACCTTCGGCCGCCCGGTGTCCGTCATCCAAGCCCCCGGGCTTTACGCGCGCTGGCCCTGGCCCGTGCAGCGCGTGCACGCGATGGATGCCCGCATCCAGTGCATGGAAGGCGCGTTCGAGGAAACCTATACCATGGATCACCGGAACCTGGTTGTAATGGCCTACGCCGGGTGGCGCGTCAAGGATCCCCTTAAATTCCTCCAGAGCGTGGGCTCGGCGCAGCAGGCCGAACAGAACCTGGAGGGGCTGATCCGCCACTACAAGAACGGCGTGTTCGGCAGGCACGTTTTTTCCGATTTCGTGAACACCAATCGCGCTGCGCTGCGCTTCGAAGCCGTCGAGCGCGAGATTCTCGATTCCGTGCGGCCCGAAGCCGAAGCGCGCTACGGCATGGAAGTCGTGCTCGTCGGCATCCGCAAGATAGCCCTGCCTGAATCCATAACGGCGAACGTTTTCGAGCGGATGAAAAGCGAGCGAAAAGTGATCGAGGACCGCATCCTTTCCGAGGGCGAGGCCGATGCCATTCGCATTCGCGCCGAAGCCGGCCGCCGGCGCGACGAGCTTCTTGCCCGCGCCGAGGCCCGGGCAAAGGGCATTCGCGCCGAAGGCGACGCCGAGGCCGCCCGCCAGTACGCGGTCTTCGAAAAGAACCCGGAGCTTGCCATATTCCTCAGGAAGCTCGACGCCATGGAGGAAATCCTGAAGGACAAGGCGGTGGTGGTGCTGGGCGAGGAAAACGCCCCGTTCGACCTGTTCCGCGCCGGCGCCGGCGCGGCCACGAACCAGGCGCCGGCCGCCGGCGCCAAAACGCCATGATAGACCATTCCAACAGTCCCGAGCCCGGCGCGAGCGCCCTTACGGATGCGCTCGACACGGCGCTGCGCGCCCTGCGCTGGGCCATGGCCTGCGCCGTGCTTGTCGCCGCGGTCAGGTCATGCGTCTACGTGGTGCGCCAGGACGAGGTTGCGCTCGTGCTGCGGCTCGGCCGGCTGGACGGCGCCGGCGCCGGGCGCGAGCGGGCGCCGGGCCTGCACATGTCATGGCCGTACCCGGTGGACCAAATCATACGCGTCCCGGTCCGCCGCGTGCGAACGGCAGTGTCGCGCACGTTCTGGACAGCCCCAACCGAGGCCGGCGAGCTTGAGCAGGCGGAAGCGGCCGCGCCGGATTCCCTGCGGCCCGGCTCGCACGGCTATTCCCTTTCGGGCGACGCCAACATCCTTCATTCCAAGTGGGCCGTGCGCTTCACGGTGAGGGATCCCGGGCGGGCCCTGCTGGGTTTTCGGAATGTGGAGAAAATGCTGCTCAACGAGTTGGACCGGGTGGTGACCCTGGCCTGCGCCCAGTACCGCGTGGACGATATTCTCCGCTCTGACGAGGCGTTCCGCGACCTCGTGGGCTCCCTGCTGAAAGGCCGCTGCGAAACACTCGACCTCGGCCTTGCGATCGAGCGCGTGGACCTGCTGGAGCTCAGTCCGCCGCTGCGCGTCAAGAACGCGTTCGACGCGGTGCTGAAGGCGGAGATGTCGCGGGGCGAAGCGGTGAACGAAGCCCGGGCCTGGGCCGCGGCCGCCGTGAACGAGGCCGGCGGCCTGGCAGCCCGCCTCGTCTCCGGCGCGGACACCTATCGAATTCGCCTCCTGAGCTCGGTGTCCGCGGACGCCGCAACTTTCGAAAAGCTTGTTCCTCAGTACACGGCCTCGCCGGTGACGTTGCGCCAGACCCTTTTGCAGGACGCCCTGCGCCGCGTGCTTTCGCAAGTGGAGGCCAAGTACGTCATACGCGAGGCGCCCGGCGGCAGGCAGGAGTTGCGCCTGCAGCTCGCGCCGGAATTGAAGGGGCCGGCATCGCGCGGCAAAGGCGCGGGTGCCCTTGAAGACTGAGCGGAGTGCGGGAGAAACCAAGGTGTCGAGTAACGGAGTGCGGACTGGAATGCAGACCCTGGCGCGCATGGTGCTGCCATGATGAAACGTTCGGCGGAAGATGCGGGAAGCGGCGCCGGCATGAACAGCGCGGCCTTCGCCGCCTGGCTGGCCGCGGGCGCGATCCTGCTCATCGGCTCGCGGCTGTCGGGGCTCGTCTATCCCGCAGCGATCGGCCTTCCCGAGCTGTGCGCGGCCGCGGGCGCGCTCCTCTTGATGGCGCCTATTCTTGCCATGGCCATGCGCGACGCTTTCCACGCGGAGCTGCACATGAGCGCGCTCGTGGCCGTGGCGGTCATGGCCGCGTTTGTGCGCGGCGAATTCGCAGCGGCCGGGTGGATTTCGTTTCTCATGCTGCTGGCCATCGGCGTGGAATCGCGGGCCGCCGAGGGCGCGCACGCATCAATCGAGGCCCTCATCCGCATCGCGCCCCAGCTCGCGCGCCGGATCGGCCCGGACGGGACCGAAAGCGAAACGCCGGCCGGGGCCCTGTGCGTTGGGGAGCGCATTCGCGTCAGGCCCGGCGAAATTGTCCCGTCCGACGGCGTGATAGTCGAGGGCCGCACCGCTCTGAACGAGGCGACAATAACCGGGGAGAGCCTGCCCGCGGACAAGGAGGAGGGCGCGGAGGTGTTTGCGGGCACGGAAAACCTGACGGGCAGCGTTGTCGTGGAAGTCAGGAGGGTGGGCGCGGACACGACGCTCGAGCGGGTGCGGGAGCTTATTCTTTCAGCGGAGCGCACGCGCCTGCCCGTGACGCGGCTGATTGACCGCTACATCGGTTATTACGTGCCCGCCGCTTTCATGCTCTCCGTGCTGGCATGGGCCGCCACCGGCGAGGTGCAGCGCGCCATCGCGATCCTTGTCGTGGCCTGTCCTTGCGCGCTGGTGCTCTCGACGCCAAGCGCGATCGTGGCCGCGCTCTCGGCCGCCGCGCGGGCGGGAGTGCTGGTGAAAAACGCCGCCGACCTGGAGCGCGCGGGCCGGATCGACGCGGTCGTTCTTGACAAGACCGGCACCCTGACGACAGCGCAGCTGGCCGTGGAGCGCCTCGCGCCGGACGGGGTGGAGCCATCGGACCTGCTGGCCTGGGCGGTCTCGGCCGAGCGCTACAGCAAGCATCCGGCCGCGCTTGCGCTGCTGCGGCTGGCAAAGGAGGCGAACGTGGCGCCTTCCGAGCCCAGTGACTTTGCGGAAGAGGCGGGGTGGGGGGTGTCTGCCCGGGTTGACGGCGCCGTCGTCCTGGCCGGCCGCGACGCCTGGCTTGAAAGACACGGGGTGAGTCTTCCCGCCGCGGCGGTTGAAGCCGCCGGCGCCGGCGTCGGCCTGAGCGTGGTGCATGTCGCCCGCGGCGGCCGCTATGCGGGCTGGATCGGCTTCCAGGACGCCATCCGCGCGGGCGCGGCCGAATGCCTGCGGGAACTCTCGGAGATCGGCGTGCGGCGCGTGGTAATGTTCACCGGCGACCGGCAGTCGGTGGCTGAATATGTGGCCGGAAAAGTCGGCTGCCGCGAAGTCGCGGCCCATTGCCTGCCCCAGGACAAGGTGGCAGTGGTGAGCCGGATCAGGGCGGATGGGCACCTCGTCGCGGTCGTGGGAGACGGCATAAACGACGCGCCCGCGCTCGCCTCAGGCGATTTCGGCATCGCAATGGCCGCTGCCGGCAGCGAAGTTGCCATTCACAGCGCGGCCATTGCGCTGATGAACAGCGATTTGCGGCGCATTCCGTTCCTGATCCGCCTTTCCCGGGCCATGCGGTCTGTCGTATTCCAGAACCTGGCGCTGAGCACGCTGTTCATGCTCGCGGGCCTGACGCTGTCCGGCGTCGGATACCTGACCGCCATCGCGGCCGCCGTCCTCCACAACGTCGGATCCCTCGCCGTCATAGTCAACAGCGCCCGCCTGGTCAGAATCCAGCCGGAAAGATGATCGGCATTGGCCAATCGGTGAGAATGTTTTTTGTGTCAGGGTTAAAGAAATCCCCGGGATATGCACGAAAGAGGAGGTATGCGCTATGGGTGCAGGAGAAGACAAGAATGCCGCCTCTGCGCAGCATGAGAAGCTGGGCATGGAGCGGGAGGTCGGGCGGCAGCGCAATTCGCATCCCGGTGCGCAATGGTTTGGCTCGGCCGGGCTGGGCTTGTTCATACACTGGGGCATATCGTCCGCGCACGGCGGCATAGACCTGTCCTGGGGCATGATGGCCAACACGCCATGGGACGAGGGCGCAAAGAACCGGAACAAGATCACCCCCGCGGAATATTTTCGACTGGCCGAGCGCTTCAATCCCGGCCGCTATGATCCCGGGCGCTGGCTTTCGGCGGCCGCCGAAGCCGGCTTCAGGTACGCGGTAATGACCACGCGGCACCATGACGGCTATGCCATGTGGCCCAGCGGCAGCGGCGATTTCGGAACGCGCACGCACCTCGGCGGCCGGGACCTGGTTCGGCCTTATGTCGATGCGTGCCGGCGCAACGGCCTGAAGGTCGGCCTCTATTACTCGCCGCCCGACTGGTACTGGAACCGGAATTACACGTCGTTCGACTTCAGAAGCTTTGACGACTCCGGCTGCATTCCGGGCCGGCAGGCCTTCGGCCTCAATCACGAGCCGGTAAACATTCCGCCCAAGCCCGACGGATGGGAGGAACGCTACTGCGCTTATATCCGGGACCAGGTGGTTGAATTGCTGACCCTCTACGCCCCGGTCGACATCATCTGGTTCGACGGCGGCCCGGAGGTCATAAGCATTGAGGAGATACGCAAATTCAATGGCGGCATCCTGGTCAACCCGCGCATGCACGGCCACGGCGACTTCAAGACTCCCGAATGCGCCATGCCCGATAAGCCGATTGAAGGCTGGTGGGAGCTGTGCGAAAGCTGGGCGGAGTGCGGATGGGGTTACGAAAAGCGCGGCGGTGAAATCTATCGGCCGTTGGACTGGATGCTCGGCCGGCTGCGGGCGGTCCGGCGCATGGGCGGCAATTACCTGATCAATGTCAGCCCGCGCCCCGACGGCACTTTGCCCGAGCCCTATTACCAGCGCATGGCCGAATTGGCGGGCATGGGCGGTTTTCAGAAGCTTGACAGGCAGTGGCGTGAGAGCGCCGGGTAACAGGCGCGGGCTGCCGGATGCCGGCCGTGCCAAGCCGGCGTGCGGACATGGGCGTTTGTTCGGCCTTGAGCGCACGGGCATGGAAGCGGCGGGGCATGCTGCCTAGGCGGCCGGCATGGGGCAATCCAAGGCATCGGCCACGGCCCGGAGAAGCTGGGTTTCCGCCAGTTCGGCATGATTATCGAAGGAGACTGTTTCCACGCAGGCATCGAGTATGCTGCGCTTGAGCGGCAGGCTGGCGTCGGACAATGTTGAGAGCGCCTCGTCCACCATGGCCAGGCCGCATTCCGAGGCCGGGCTGATGCCCGCGGCCTTTTTCGAGAAGCGTGCCCATCCGGCGATGAACGCTGCCTCGGCCTTGGCGGGCTCGGGAGCGCCGTAGTAGGCGAGCGTCGAGAGCAGCGTCCGGAATTCGCCGGCAATGGCGGCCGGATCGGAAATATGGCCGGGCGCCCTTGTTGATTTTTCGAAGTAAGGCGCCAGGTTCCGGAACAGCATGCGCTGCAGGGCATATTCGAACAAATCAATGCGGGAGTCCGCTTCCACCATCGCCTGAACCCGGCTCCTGAACTCGACATATTCCGGCCTTGACATTGAACGCATGGCCGGCAGGGCGAGGTCGAGCAGGGGGAGCTTGAGTTCGGGCGCAAGGGATTTCAGATGGGCGGCAGTGTCCCGCACGGCTTCGGCCAGTTGCGAATCTTCTGACTGCTCCATGTGTTCGAGCTGCTTCCGAAGGGCGCCAGGTTCATGGCTGAGCAGGAGGCCGTAGACGATCCGGCGGGCGCCGGCCGGATCGCGCGCGGCCAGCGCCAGGGAGGCTGGCAGCGACGCCATGAGCTTGTGCGCCCTGTCGAGGCGTTCAGGATCGATGCTGCCCATTCTTTCGCGCGCCGACTTCGGGCTCGCTTGCGCCTCTGCAGCCCGCGGCGCGGCCGGCGCGAACTGCGCGGGCACTGCGCCGGCGTCCGCTACCGGGGGCGGCGCCTTTGCGTTGTAATCCGGACCGGGCACGGCGCCGTGGAACGAAGGGTCTATCCTGCGGATACGCTCGTCAATGTCAGGGTGGGTTGCCATCCATCGGGCAAAGCCGCGGCTGAGCCCGTCGGCGAAGAACATGTGGCTCGCCTCTTCGGCCCGCTCGGTCTTGAGCCTGCCGCCCGTTGCCAGCGCCCTGATCTTCCTGAGCGCGCCGGCCAGCCCGTCAGGGTTGCGCGTGAACTGGACCGCGGCCGCGTCCGCGAGGAACTCGCGCTGCCTTGAAGCCGCGCTCTTGACGAGCCGCCCGAAAAACACGCCAATGTAGCCGATGGCCATGATGACCAGGCTGAAAAGCAGGATGCCAAGGACAACGGCGACGCCTGAGCCCTTCTTGTCGCTTCGGCTCCGGCGCGATCGCAGCATTATGTCAGACGTGAACCGGAACCCGATTTGGCCCATGAGCGCGATGAGAAGTATTCCGAACACCAGGCCCATAAGCCGCTGGTTGAGGCGCATGTCGCCGTGGAGAATATGGCTGAATTCATGGGCGATAACGCCCTGCAGCTCGTCGCGGTCGAGAATCCGGACGGCGCCGCCGGTGACGCCGATTACCGCGTCTTTCGGATCGAACCCGGCAGCAAAGGCGTTGATGCCCTCTTCCGCGTCCAGCAGGTATACACGGGGCGGGGGTATGCCGGAGGCAATTGCCATTTCGTCGACCACGTTCAGCAGCCGCCGTTCACCCGGGTCCGTCGTTCCGGGGTCCACGGGCCGGCCGCCAAGCATTTCGGCCACCTTCGCGCCGCCCCCCGACAGGCGCAGCGTTTCGAACAGGCTGCCTGACAGGATGACCAGGAGGGCGCCGCCGGCCACCCATGCGAAAATAACGGGATCCCACGCGGGCCTCTGGAAGAATGTCAGCGTGAATGCCAGGTATATAACCGCTATGATGGCGGCCACGCCCATGGCGAAAAGCAGCACAAGCGTCGCTGTCCTGCGCCGGGCCCGCTCCTGGTGCGCAAAGAAATCCATTGCTTGTTCGTTCATTACTGCTCAGGGATATGGGATTCAGGAGTCAGAATTCAATCTGCCTGTGAACCTATTTGGATATTCGATTGCTCTTTCCAGGGTGAACCTTATCCGGCGGCCGGGACCCATTCTTCGCCGAAGCGGCTTCGCAGGGCAAGCCGGCCGCGCTCCCAGGGGGTTGAGCCAGCGCGCCGCACAGCGGCGCGGCTACATCCAGCACCTTCCGCCTTGCACATCCGCCTGGAGGGCGGCCGGCCTCGGCCGCCGGAAATGGAGCCGTATCTCCCGCAAAAGTGAGCAGGCTCCTTCTCGTTCCTTGGACTTGAGTGTTGGATGTCGGATATTCGATTGCTCTTTCCAGGGTTCCCGGTTCGGCGGTCAGGCGCTCTGAGGCAACAATTCAACCCGGATTTTGCGGGTCCAGGCGGCCGCAAAAGAAGCCTGGCGCTGAACCATGAAGCTTCGCCGGGCATTTTTAACCGCGCCACTGGCCGGATCAGAACTTGACACGGGGCGCCTCTCGCTGATCCTGCGACTGGATTTCGAAGAGCTGTGCGGCCGTGAACCCGAACATGCCCGCGATCAGGACGGCGGGGAAGACTTCCCGGGCCGTGTTGTAGGTCATCACCGAATCGTTGAATGACTGGCGCGCGAAAGAAACCTTGTTTTCCGTCGAGGTCAATTCCTCCATGAGCTGGGACACCGTCTGGTTGGCCTTGAGGTCGGGGTACGACTCCATCACCGCGAACAGGCGTCCCAGTGCGCCCGTCAGGCCTGACTCCGCGCCCATCAGGCCCTGGATGGCCTGCGCGTTGGCAGGGTTCTGCGCCGCGGCCTGCATGGCGGAAGACGCCTGGTTCCTGGCGCGAATGACCGATTCCAGCGTCTCGCGCTCGTGCTTGATATAGGCCTTGGCCGATTCGACCAGGTTGGGAATCAGGTCGTAGCGACGTGTGAGCTGCACATCTATCTGGGCGAACGCGTTCTTGAACCGGTTCCTGAGCGAAACAAGACGGTTGTACAGCGCCACGACGTAAAGGAGGAGTAATGCTATTACGCCAAGAATGACCAAGCCGGCAATCGCGGATGTACTCATGTCTGTTCCTTTCAGTTGAACTGCTAACTGCAAGGCGGGCCCCAGCCTGTCACCAGGAACGGGGTTCCCGGGCCCGCGGACAGGAACGGGGCCTCGGACCCGGCAAGGTAGGACATGCTTTCAAGGGCGGAGCGGTCCACCATTTCGAATATCTCGGAGAACCCGGCGATTTCGAGGACGTTGTTTATGACTTCCGGCACGTCCAGCAGGCGCAGTTTGCAGTCGTTTTCCTGCAGGTGCTTCTGGCCGGCCAGCAGGGCCGAGAGCCCGGCCGAACTCAGGAACGTGATATGCGAAAGATCGAGGTCCACGTCCCAGAATGCCCGCAGGAGCTCGCGCTTGAGCGCCGGCGCTGTGGTCGAGTCTATGCGGCCTTCCGCGACAAGGAGGTTTTCGCGCCATTCCATGCCCAGTCCGGCCGGGGCATCCTTAACCGCCCCGAAGAAGGGTTCCTTGGATTTGTCGGGCAGTCCCGCGGTCATGCAGGGCAGGACGACGCGCAGAACGTCCTCCGAGCTTTCGTGGATCACGACGTTGACGTCTTCGGGAACCTGGATTCCTTCCTCTTCGAGCGCCTTTCGCGGATTGTTGATCAGGCGGGCGCGGTATTCCGGCTCGGAACAGGCGCGCATGATGGCCTTGGCGAGTGGGTTGTTCATTTCTGGTCTCCCGCTGTGTTCGCTTCCGCGTCAATCAACGGCGGCAGCACGATATGTATGGTCTTGTCCGTGTTGGCAAGGATTTCAATCTTCATTCCCGTCGGCAGCTTGATCCCTGCCCCGGCCAGGGTTTCTTCCGGCGCCTGCACCAGGCGCTCGCGAAATGCCCGGTCTTTCGACGCCTGCTGCACCAGCTTGCCAAACGAGCTGTTTGTGCCCATCCCGGTAAGGTAGTCACGGAAGAATCGGCGAATGGTTCCGAAAAAAGATTCTTTGTGTTGCATGCGCGCTCCCCACGTATGATGAACCGGTTTCCTTATGCTCGCTTGTATTTAACAAAAGGACCGATTCGACTGCAAGCACAGAAAAAGAAAATTCTGTGTCCTGGCTTTCCTCGCCGTTGTGCGCCGCATTGTGGCGTGGCAGGGCGTCCGCGTTTCCCATGATGGCCGGGTTGCATTCCGGCCGTCTTGCGCGTTTTTCGCGGCCATTTCGGTCATGCCTCAACGCCTGCTCGCGAGCGAGTGCTGCGCCGGCGCGGGCATCATGGGCACGAGGGCAGGGAGAGCGGGACTCCGCTCGGGGGCGTTCTGGCGCTCCCGCGGGCCGGCGGAGGGGCCAGGCAATCTGGCTTGACGCGGCCGCGAAAAAACATCATGCTGTTTCCCGACATTATTTCCCGGCACCGAGTTGCTGCTCGGCCGGGCTTCACCCGATTGCGAAGGAGTTGTATGGCGACCAAACCGAGACTGGGCCGGGGGCTGGGCAACCTGCTTAAGGACGATAATTCCGCGCAGGCCGCCCAGGCGGGGGGCGAGCCGCCCCGTTTGGAGCAACTGTCCGTTCCGATCGACTCGATAGTCAAGAATCCGTTTCAGCCCAGAAAGCTGTTCGACGCGGCTGCGCTTGATGATCTGGCGGCCTCGATCAGGGAGCATGGCGTGCTGCAGCCGCTCCTGGTGCGCAGGCTGGAAAAGGGCGGCTACGAGCTTATTGCCGGCGAGCGCCGCCTGAAGGCGTCAGGCATGGCCGGCTTGAAGGAAGTCCCGGTCCGCGTTCGCGACGCGGACGACAAGAATTCGCTCGAGGTTTCGCTCATAGAGAACCTCCAGCGTGAGGGGTTGAACCCGATAGAGGAAGCCGACGGATACCGCATGCTCTCGGACAGGTTCGGGCTGACCCAGGAGGAGATTGCCGCGCGCGTGGGCAAGGGGCGGGCGACCGTGGCAAACGCCGTGCGCCTGCTTGACCTGCAGGAGGAAATCCGCGAGATGATCCGGCGCGGGCGCCTTTCCGCGGGGCACGCCAAGGTGCTGCTAGGCGTCGTGATCGACGAGGAGCGCCTGCAGCTTGCGCGGCGGGCGGCCGCTGAAGACATCCCGGTGCGGACGCTGGCCGCCATTGTCGAGAGGCTGCGCCGCGCGCCGCGCAAGCCGCGCGCGATCCGGCCCGATGTGCCCGCCGCGCACCTGAACGACCTGATCGAGCGCCTGCACAGGCATTTTGGAACCGCAATCCGGATGTCGCCCTGCCGGACCCTGTCCAACGGCAGGAAGATGAAGGGAACGCTTGAGATAGACTATTACTCGAACGACGAACTGAACCGGGTGCTCGGCATCATCGGGCTGCCGGAAGGCGGGTAGCCCGGACGCCGGAAGGGAACTGATTCGCATGCGGAGCATCTTCTGCGCGGCGCTGATGCCGCTTTGCGGGCTTCTGGCGGCCGGGTGTTCCGCGGAAACAGGGAGTACGCCCGCGTCCGCGCTGCACGCGGATCCGTCGGCGTTTGACGGCGAACGCGCCCTGTCGGAAGCGCGCGCATTCGTCGAGCTCGGCCCGAAGGTGGCCGGCACGCCCGCCTGCATGGCGGCGGCTGAATACATCCGCGACCGCCTTGCCGGCCTTGGCCTGGATGCCGCGATAGACGATTTCGAAGAAGAATCTCCCGCGGGCGCCACACGGTTCCGGAACGTCGAGGGCGTGCTGCGGGGCGGGGGCCGGGACTGGATTATCCTCGGTTGTCACTACGACACCAAGGAGGGCATTGCCCCGGGCTTCGCGGGCGCAAACGATTCCGGCTCCGGCGTCGGCGTGCTGCTGGAACTGGCGCGGATAATATGCGCCGGCGGCGGCGCCGGGAACTGCAGCCTGCTTTTCGCATTCTTCGACGGAGAGGAGTGCAAGCTCGACTACGGGCCGCAGGACGGCTTTCACGGCAGCCGGCGCATGGCGCGGAGATTCTCGCAAGAGGGCCGGGCCGGGAATGTGCGGGGCGTAATCGTGGCGGACATGGTCGGGGACGAGGACCTGCGCGTGGCCCTGCCGCGGAACGGCGATCGGGCGCTCATGCTCGCCGTTCTTTCAGCGGCCGCCGCGGAGGGCATCCGCGACCGCTTTTCGCTTGCCCGCTGGAATACGCTGGACGATCACCAGGCTTTCCTGGACGCGGGAATGCCCGCCGTGGTCCTGATCGATTTCACCTACGGGTCCGCGCCCGGCCTGAACGATTACTGGCACACCGGCGCCGACACGATTGACAAGCTCAGCGCGCAAAGCCTGGGCATGGCCGGCCGCGTGATCTGCCGGGCGCTGGCTCATCTGGATGCGGCCGGTCCCGGGCGCCGGCAGGAGTGAGGGCAGGAGGGCTCCGGCGCGTACCCGGAGCGGCCGGCACGCCTCCCGCGCAGCGGCCATTATTGGCGTGACAGCGCGGCGCGCGGATGGTTTAATTGTTCCTTATTTGTCTCTAACGGCATTTTTCCACCGGCCTGGCGCAGGCGGTGAGAGCAAGGAATGAGCGCTATGAATGACGAAAACCGATCCGATCTGAAAAGCCTGGTTCCGGACCTTTATGGCGCGGACGTGTTCAACGACTCCGTCATGCGCGAACGCCTGCCCAAGTCCGTCTACACAAAACTACGAGCCGCCATCGAAGAAGGCACGGCCATGG
Organism: Lentisphaerota bacterium; assembly: GCA_012514555.1. Classification (GTDB taxonomy): domain Bacteria; phylum Verrucomicrobiota; class Kiritimatiellia; order JAAZAB01; family JAAZAB01; genus JAAZAB01. The sequence goes on along the minus strand of JAAZAB010000286.1, from coordinate 10,301 downwards.
ATTCGGCCATTGCCGACGTCGTAGCCACGGCAATGAAGGACTGGGCCCTTGAAAAGGGCGCCACGCATTTCTCGCACTGGTTCCAGCCCATGACTGGCAGCACTGCCGAAAAGCACGACGCGTTCATTTCGCCCAAGAACGACGGAACGATCATGATGGAATTCAGCGGCGAGGCCCTGATCAAGGGCGAGCCGGATGCGTCCAATTTTCCCTCTGGCGGACTGCGAGCCACGTTCGAGGCGCGCGGCTACACGGCGTGGGATTGCACCAGCCCGGTTTTCGTGAAGAAGGACGGCGAAAACACGACGCTCTTCATTCCCTGCGCGTTCTGCTCCTACACGGGCGAGGCGCTGGACGCCAAGACGCCCCTTCTCAGGTCCATGGACGTGCTGAACCGCGAGGCGGTCCGCGCGCTGCGGGCCCTGGGCAATACGGCCGTCAAGCGCGTAACGGCGACGCTCGGCGCCGAGCAGGAGTATTTCCTTGTTGACCGCCGTTTCGTGGAGCGCCGGCTTGACCTCATGCTCACCGGGCGCAGCCTTTTCGGCGCGCCAAGCCCGAAGGGCCAGGAGATGGAGGACCAGTATTTCGGAACGCTGCCCGACCGCATCGGGTCGTTTATGGCGGATTTGAACAAGCAGCTGTGGCGGCTGGGCGTTTCCGCGAAAACCCAGCACAACGAAGCCGCTCCCGGCCAGTACGAGGTCGCCCCGATCTACGGGACGGTGAATGTTGCCACGGACTGGAACCAGCTGATGATGGAAACGCTGCAGAACGTCGCGCTCCGGCACGGGTTCGTGTGCCTTTTGCACGAAAAGCCTTTTGCGGGCGTCAACGGCTCGGGCAAGCACAACAACTGGTCAATCTCAACGGACGCCGGCCTGAACCTGCTGGAGCCGGGCCTTACGCCGCACGATAATGTGACGTTCCTGGTCTGCCTCTGCGCGGTGGTCCAGGCCGTGTCCAGGTACGGCAAGCTCCTGCGGGCCGCGGTCGCAACGCCCGGCAACGATTACAGGCTGGGCGCCAACGAGGCGCCGCCGGCAATCGTCTCGGTGTTCCTGGGCGAGCAGCTCACCGCGATCTTCGAGCAGCTGGCAAAAGGCGGCGCCGGCGGCGGAGGCCCCAACGTAAAGGACATCTTCCTGGGCGCATCGACCCTTCCCAAGCTGCCAAAGGACATGACGGACCGTAACAGGACCTCGCCCTTCGCGTTCACGGGGAACAAGTTCGAATTCAGGATGCTCGGCTCGTCCCAGTCCCCGGCGATGGCGAACACCGTTTTGAACACCATTGTGGCGGAATCGCTCGGCGAGATGGCTGACGCGCTTGAGAAATCGCGCGATGTGGCGGCAACGGCGCGGGCTCTTTGCGTGGCCGTCGCAAGGGAGCATCGCAGGGTGATTTTCAACGGGAACGGCTACTCGGAGAGCTGGCGGAAGGAGGCGGCCAGGCGCGGCCTTCCGAACATCGACAACTCCGTGGACAGCATTCTCACGCTGCTGGAAAAGGAGGGCGCCGGAGTGCTTGAAAAACACGGGGTGCTCAGCGGCGGGGAGCTGCGTTCGCGCGTGGAAATAATGCTCGAGCATTACGTCAAGACCCTCAACATCGAGGCCCGGACATCCCTGCACATCGCCCAGAGACAGATCGTTCCGGCCGTGGTTGCCTTTACCGGACAGGTGGCGGAGGCTGTGCGGGCCAACAAGGCGGCGGGGGCGAAGGGCGTTCTCGCGGCCGGCCTTTTGAAAAAGGCGGATGCGCTTTCCGACAGGCTTGGCAAGGCTGTCGCGGCGCTGGAGAAGGCGCTGGCCGAGTGCGGCGGCGAGCCTGACCTGGTGAAGAAAGCCAGGTTCTGCCGCGACCGTGTCCTGCGCGACATGAATGCCGTGCGCGCGTCGGCGGACGAGCTCGAAAGAATCGTCGACAGCAGGCTGTGGCCCCTTCCTTCATACGCCGAGATGCTGTTCTACCGGTAGGTTTTTCAAAGGGAGAAGATCATGACACCAAAAACCATCGAGCGGAATTACAGGGCGGCCCGGGATCGTTACGCCGAGTTCGGCGTTGACACCGATCGCGCCCTGCGGCAGCTTTCCGCAATCAGGCTTTCCGTGCACTGCTGGCAGGGCGACGACGTCGGCGGGTTCGAGCGTTCCGGGGCCTTGGACGGGGGCATTCAGGCCACCGGCAACTACCCGGGCAAGGCCGGGACGCCGGATGAGCTGCGCTCGGACCTGGACCTGGCCTTCTCCCTGATCCCCGGGCGGCATCGGCTGAACCTGCACTCGATATACGCCGAAACGGGCGGGAAAAAGATTCCGCGCGACGAGCTGGAGCCGGAGCATTTTGAAGGCTGGATGTCGTGGGCCGGGCGCAGGAAGCTTGGGCTCGATTTCAACGGCACGTTCTTTTCGCACCCCATGGCGGCGTCCGGCTTCACTCTGTCCAGCCGCGACGAGTCCGTGCGCCGGTTCTGGGTCAGGCATGCCCGCGGGTGCCGGCGCATCGCGGCCGCCATGGGCCGGAAGCTTGGTTCGCCCAGCGTGGTCAACATCTGGATCCCGGACGGTTCCAAGGATATTTCGGCGGACCGGCGCACGCCGCGCGAAATCCTGCGCAAGTCGCTGGACGAGGTTTTTGGGGAGCGCATCAGCCCGAAGCTAGTCCTGGACGCGGTCGAGGGCAAGCTCTTCGGAATAGGCTCGGAGAGCTACGTGGTGGGGTCGCACGACTTCTACCTCGGCTACGCGGTCGCCAACAGGAAGTTGCTGTGCCTGGACTCGGGCCATTTTCACCCAACGGAATCCGTGCCGGACAAGATTTCGGCGGTCTTGAGCGTGCTGGACGAAATCCTGCTGCACGTCAGCCGCGGGGTCCGGTGGGACAGCGACCACGTGGTGATCCTGTCCGACGAGATGCGCGGCATTGCCGAGGAGGTGATCTGGAACGGATACCTGGACCGGGTTCACATCGGGCTGGACTATTTCGACGCGAGCATCAACCGCGTGGCGGCCTGGGTGATCGGCGCGCGCAGCGCCCTGTTAGCGTTCCTCATCGCGCTCCTTGCGCCGGCGCAGAAGCTGCGGGAACTCGAGATAGCCGGTGACAACACATCGCGGCTGGCCTTGATGGAGGCCCTCAAGGGGCTGCCTTTCGGCGCCGTGTGGGATTACCGCTGCCTCGCGGCCGGCGTGCCGGCCGGCGACGGGTGGATGCGCCAGGTGAAGGACTACGAGCGCCGCGTTCTTGCGGCCCGCGCCTGACAAGGCCGCGCGGGCGGCGTCCGCCATGGACCCTGGCGCATGCGCGTGAGCCGTGCGCGGCCTAGTTCGTCATGATGACGGCGGTCAGGTTGTCGGAGGCGAAGTGGGGGTTCAGGGCGCCGGTCTCGGGATCCTGGAGCTTCTCAAGGTACCGCTCCAGCTCAGTGGAGTATTCCACTTCGCGCTCGTCATCGTCCAGGCCCTGGCGCGTGGAAAGCAGGCCGTCCTCGCCTGATTCCGCGTCTATTGCGCGCTCGAACCTCCGGCCCGGATCCGGGTGCAGAAAGCGCGCGAGCATGCGGAGCAGGCGCTTGTTGCCTTGGGCGGAGGGCGGCAGATAGAGCGGCAGGTTGTCCACTATCGAACCCTTGATGTCGAGCAGGGACTCTTCGTCAAGGTCGGACAGGCGCGAGATTTGCCCGGCACTGAGCATTTCCAGCGCCACCAGGCCGATGCTGAAGAGGTCGGACTGGGCCATTCCCGATTGGCGGCGGTGGATTTCCGGGGCCATGTACAGCGGGCTGCCGAGGATGATGTTGACCTTTTCGCCGATGCGCACGGCGCGGCCGAAGTCAACAAGCTTCAGCATGCCCTGCTCGTCTATCATGATGTTTGTGGGCTTGATGTCGCTGTGGACGAATGCGTTGTCGTGCAGCACGTCAACGGCGCGGACGAGCCGGCGCAGTATGTTGAGCGCCAGCCCTATGTGCAGGCCCATGTGGCCGCCTTGGATGTCGAAGAGGATGTCGGTGAAATGGCGCCATTCCGCTTCTGTGCTGCGGCTGCGCGCGAGCTCGACCTGCTTGCGGTCGAGCAGGAACTGGAGGTCTATGCCGTCTATGGCCGGCATTTGAATGTACCCTATGCCGTTGCACTCCTCGTAGAAGTCGCCCTGCGCGAGATGGGCGTGGTTGATGGGCTGGAGGAGCGAAATCTGGGAGGCGATCCTGCCCATGTCCGTGAGGTAGTTCTGGGCGCTCGAGTAGATGCCGGGATCGAAGAGCTTTATTGCGTGCCGGGTGATGCAGCCCCGCGAGCCGTGGCGGTGCGCGAGAAACACCACGCCCTGCCGGCCGTGGCCGAGCTCCTTTACAAAGCGGTAATGGGCCGGGTAATGGATGGCGCGGTTCATCAGCAGCTCCCGGTATTGCTCCACCAGGTTCGCCTGGTCCGGGTCCATCGGTTTGCCCCGCGGCTTGGGAATGGCGTTCGGCCCGGGGCGCGCCGGCATGAGGAGCGTGGCCGTGTCGTTCCCGGTTTTTTCCACGACGAGCGTGGTGGAATTGTCGTTCTGTGTCATGGCTGAAACCGCGGCCGGCTCCGGCTGCGCGCACAAGGCCAGGCAAAAACTGGCGCCGGCCCGGTTGCAACACTTATAATGGGCACGATTGAAAACGCAATCCTGTTTTTGACAAATCCTGTTTTTGACATTGCATCCGGAATGGGTTACCTTTGTTCGTTTCTGCGCAAAGCGACTGGATCCGGGGCAGCGTACGCTCCGGGTTTTTCGGCGTCCGGGGAAAGCGGGATTTATGCTGCAATGGGTGATAAACAGGATCATCGGCTCCAAGCACCATCGGGACTTGAAGCGGATACGCCCGCTGGCCGACCGCGTTAATGCCATCGAGCTGGAATATCAGCGCCTCCCGGACGAAGGGCTCCGGGCCAAGACGGACGAGTTCCGACGCCTGCTGGCGGGGGGCCGGAAGACGGACGACATTCTTTGCGAGGCGTTTGCGGCGGTCAAGAACGCTTGCCGGCGCCTCTCCGGCCATTCATACGAGGTCTGCGGGCACACCGTGACCTGGGACATGATCCCGTTCGACTCGCAGGTCGTCGGCGCAATCGCGCTGCACCAGGGCAAGATAACGGAGATGGCAACCGGCGAAGGCAAGACGCTCGTGGCTACCATGCCCCTGTACCTCAACGCGCTGACCGGCAGGAACGTGCACCTCGTGACGGTGAATGACTACCTCGCACGCCGCGATTCCCAGTGGATGGGGCCGGTCTTCGAGTTCCTGGGGGTGACGGTGGGATGCATCCAGAACACCATGCGGCCGGACGAGCGCAGGGAGCAGTACGCCAGGGACATCACCTACGGCACGAACAGCGAGTTCGGCTTCGATTACCTCCGGGACCAGGGCATGGCATACCGGCCTGAAGACGTTGTCCAGCGCGGATACTACTACGCCATCGTGGACGAGATAGACAGCATATTGATAGACGAGGCCCGCACGCCGCTGATCATTTCCGGCCCGGTTCCCGAGTCGACGAACCAGTACGACCAGCTGAAGGCGCCCGTTGAAAGAATGGTCCGCAAGCAGAGGGATCTGTGCACGCAGTTCATCCAGGAGGCGCGGGATTGCCTGGAGAATGGCGACTCCGACAAGGCCCAGGCCCGGCTTTATCAGGTGCGGCACGGAATGCCCAAAAACAAGCAGCTCCTGCACATGCAGGAGGATACCGCCGTCCGGAAAATGGTGGAGCAGGTTGAGCTGTCAATGCTTTCGGACATGCGCAAGGAGCAGGCGCGCAGCCTGCGCGAGGAGCTGTTCTTCACCATCGACGAGAGGGGTCATGACGCCACCCTGACCGAGAAGGGGTGCGCGCAGCTCAATCCCGACGACCCCGACGTGTTCGTCATGCCGGACATCGCGGCCGAGCTCAGCGCGCTGGACGCGGGCGCGGCCCTGCCGGAGGCCGAAAAGATGGCGCGGCGCAAGGAAATCCACGAGCGCTTCGCCGAGAAGAGCGAGCGCATCCACAACGTGGACCAGCTCATCCGTGCGTATTCGCTGTACGAGCGGGACGTGGAGTACGTGGTGCAGAACAACCAGGTGCTCATCGTGGACGAGTTCACGGGCCGCATCCTGCCCGGCCGGCGCTGGAGCGACGGCCTGCACCAGGCCATCGAGGCGAAGGAAGGGGTGACGATCGAGCATGAGACGCAGACCCTGGCGACCATCACGATCCAGAACTATTTCCGCATGTATGAGAAGCTCGCGGGCATGACCGGGACTGCCGAGACCGAGGCCAACGAGTTCAAGGACATCTACAAGCTGGACGTCATCGTCGTTCCCACCAACCGGCCTGTGCGCCGCATAGATGACAACGATCTCATTTTTCGCACCAAGCGCGAGAAGTTCAAGGCCGTCATAGACGAGATATCGGACTGCCACGGGCGCGGGCAGCCCGTGCTGGTGGGAACCATCTCCGTCGAAACCTCGGAGCTCCTGAGCCGCATGCTCAGGCGCGAAAACATTCCGCACAACGTGCTGAACGCGAAGAACCACGAGCACGAGGCTGAGATCGTCATGAACGCCGGGCAGCCCGGCTCCGTGACGATCGCAACCAACATGGCCGGACGCGGCACTGACATCAAGCTGGGCCCGGGCGTGGTGAGCGTCGGCAGGGAGATCATCGAGTCGAACATCAGGCTGGACGACAAGGCCGGCGGCGTGCCGCTGCGCAAGATTCTTTCCGACAAGCCCGGCGGGCTGAGGGTGATCGGGTCGGAGCGGCACGAGTCCAGGCGCATAGACCGCCAGCTTCGTGGGCGCTGCGCGCGCCAGGGCGACCCGGGCTCGTCCCGCTTCTTCATTTCGCTTGAGGACGACCTGATGCGGCTGTTCGGCTCGGACCGCATCGCGAACATAATGAGCCGCTTCGGCATGGAGGAGGGCGAGCCGCTCGAGCATCCCCTGCTGAACCGGTCGGTCGAGACAGCCCAGCGCCGCGTCGAGCAGCACAACTATTTCATCCGGAAGCGGACCCTCGAATACGACGACGTGATGAACAAGCAGCGCGAAGTCATATACGGGTTCCGGGGCGACGTCGTGAAAAGCAGCGCTCCGCGGGGGATTCTCGAAGACGTTGTGCATGACGCGATTTTCGCGAAGGTGGAGGAATGCCTGGCCATGGACCGGGAAGTGGAGGACGTGCGCGCGCCCATTGCCGAATGGATGGCGGCCATGTTCCCGGTGGCGATCCGGAAGGAAGACCTGCTTCCGTTCAAGGATGATCCCGAGGCAATTTCCGGTTATCTCAAGGGCAAGGTCATGGAGGCCTATGAGTTCAAGACCAGCGGCGACGATCCCGCCGTGATCCCGGAGGTGGAGCGGCACATCATGCTGCGCGCCATTGACATGCTGTGGCAGGATTACCTTCGGAACATGGACGGCCTCCGCCAGGGCGTGGGGCTGCGCGCATACGGCCAGCAGGACCCGCTTGTGGAATACAAGCGCGAGGCCTTCGAAATGTTTGCCGATCTCATGGAGAACATCAACAAGGACATTGTCACGGCCATGTTCCGGACGACGGTTTCGTTTGTCAGCATGGACCGCCGGCCCGCCGCGCCCCGCCAGTTCCAGCACGAGGAGCTATCAGCCCTTACTTCAGCGCTTCGAATGGCGGCCGCGGAACGGGGCAACCGGACAATGACCGGCGCCGCCGGCGCAATGGGCACTGGCCCCGATTTCCAGTCGGCGCAGGGCGCGGCGCCGGCGCCGCGCAGTCCGGCCAGGCGGGAGGCAGCCAAGGTCGGGCGCAACGATCCGTGCCCATGCGGCAGCGGCCGGAAATACAAGAAATGCTGCGGGGCATGAAAGCGCGCCTTCTCGCACTCGGCGCGGGAGCGGTTTCCGGACTTTTGATGTATGCCGCGTTCCCGCCCGCAGAAGCCATGCAGCTCGGCTGGCTGGCGCCGGCGCCCCTGCTGCTGGCTTGCCGCCGGACCGGCCCGGGCCTTGCGTTCATGTCCGGCCTGGCCTGCGGTCTCACCTTCTGGCTGTTTTCCCTGTCTTGGATAACCCATGTTACCTTCGCCGGATGGCTCATTCTCAGCGCGGCCTGCGCATTGCTCGTGGCCGGGTTTGCCGCGGCCGCGTCGGATTTGTCCCGCCGGCTCAAAGGCATGCCTGCCGAAAACATGCTGCTGATGATCGGCTGGCCGGCCCTGTGGGTAGGTGTCGAAACCATTCGAACGCAGCTTGGTTTTTCCTGGAATGCCCTGGGCGTGAGCCAGTATCGGAACCTGGGCCTGATCCAGTGCGCGGCATGGGGCGGAGTCGGCGTAGTTTCTTTCATTCTGGTCCTGGTCAGTTCCGCCCTGGCGCTGACGTTCGAAAGGTACATGGCGCAGGGGCGCTGTTGCGCGCGGCGGCCGAGCTTCGAACTGATGGCGGCGGCGCTGGTCCTTGCGGCGGCTGTGCTGGGCGGAAACCGGACGCTCCGGGGACTTGCGCAGTCCCGGACAAACCTGCGCGCGGCGATCGTTCAGCCCAACATCCCGCAGGTCCAGAAATGGTCTGACGAGTTCATTGATTTCATTTATGGGCGCCTGGATTCGGGAACGCGCGCGGCCTTGCGCGCGCCCGGCCTGGATATTGTAGTCTGGCCGGAAACCGCGACCCCGGATTTCCTGCGGTACAGCACGTCAAGCTGGGCGCTTGTATCCGCGCTTCTGACAAACGGCGTTCCCATGCTGATCGGCTCGATGGACGCTGAGTTCCAGCCGGGGGACAGTATGGCCCCCCAGGCGGCGTTCGGACAAGGCCGCCCGGCGCGCCGCGGCCCCGAGCGCTACTTCAATGTTTCCATGCTCTTCGAGCCCGGTGTCGAGGAGCCTCGCGTGTACGACAAACAGCACCTTGTCATCTTCGGAGAGTATATCCCTTTCGAAGAGATCATGCCGTTCTTCAGGAATCTGACGCCCATTGAAACAAGCTTTTCTCCGGGCTCCGGAAGCGCGTGTTTCCCTGTTCCGGGCCGCGGGCATTTGATTTCGCCGCTGATTTGCTTCGAGGATACCCTGCCATGGCTGGCCCGCGCGGCCGTGCGCTCCGGAGCGCGCCTCCTGGTCAACCAGACGAACGACGCATGGTTCGACGAGTCGGCCGCTTCGCGGCAGCACATGAGCCATTGCGTGTTCCGCTGCGTCGAAAACAGGGTCCCCGCGATCCGCGCAGCCAATACCGGAGTCTCTTGCGTGATCGACAGGACGGGCGCTGTCCGCGACCGCATTTCCCGTGTCGGGCCGGGCGCTGAACAGGCGGATTTCCTGGTTGCCGACCTTTGGGTGCCGCCCGCTGATATGCCGCTCACCTTCTATTCCCGCACCGGGGACGCGCTCGGCCTGGGCTGCGTGGTCATCTGGCTGGCTTTTGCACTTCTCAGGACGCGGCTTTTTCCAGGATCGCCGGAGAGATAGGAGCCCCGCGTTCGCGGTGGGAAACCAACCTGAATCGTTTCGCCTTTTCTGTAGCGCGCCACGGCGTGGCGCGATTTGCCGCGCATCCGGCGGTCCTTCTCCTGGATCCTGAATTATGTATTCTGTTTTTGCTGTAGCCGCGCCGCTGTGCGGCGCGCTTGGCCGCACATCCGGAGGAGCTGATTCGGGCATTTGCACAACAATTTTCAGCCTTGATTCCATGCCTGTAGAAGAGTATATTAACTTGGGCTAAAGAAAGCAGAGGCAGGTAGCGGCGACGGAGGCTAGCGGCTCCAGAATGGGATGTCGTATAAAGGTTGTTTTTCACCCTTTCGCCATTGATTCCCGGGCAGCTTGCAGGGGCGCGGCATGAAGAATGAATCCATCGCTTTGCGGCCGATGAGCGGCCTTTCCGTTGCGGCGCGGCTTCTGGCGCGGCTGCCTGTTGTTTTGTGCCTTGCGCTGGCGCTGGGCCTTGCGGCGCAAAGCGCAACTATTTACCTTGCCGGCGATTACCTGCCGGGCCCCCTGGACGTTTCCGAAGACACCACTGTTGACGCGGCGCTCAATTTCTATCCCGTTCTTGACGGGCCTCTCATTGGGACGGGCACATTCACGCTGGGCGTGGGATACGTGGGAGGCTCGTCGGGCTGGCTCACGCTGATCAACAGTGACGGGAACACGTTTTCCGGGGACATTGTTCTTGAGGTGAACAGCGGTTGTTTGAGGCTGGGCGGGAACGTCTACTACGCTGCCGGGGATGCGCGGCGGCAGGGCCTGACGCTGCCGGGCATGAGCGCGGCCAACTCGATCACGGTCCGGCGCGGGGC
>JAAZAB010000285.1 GCA_012514555.1 Lentisphaerota bacterium | reverse complement strand
TAGCGATCCCGATAGCGATTTGGATGGAAGCAAGCCCCAACCACCGGCTGGAGGCGAGATTCTCAACCTTGAAAGAGAATATCAAACACTCAAGTCCAAGGAACAAGGGGGCGCAGGCATGGTGAATGGTTGGACTTGGATACGCCCATTCTCATGTGTCACGAGACAAGACCGGCGCGCTTCAGGTAGTCCACGCTCTTGCGCGCGCTGTCCAACTCGGATGTGCGGCTCCGGCACTGCTCCACCACCGCCCAAGCCGCCCCTGCTTCATGCGCGGCCGCGCAAATGCCCGGGATATCCAGGAGTCCGCTCCCGATCTCGACGAAATCTTTCCGGCTCTCCCGGTCCAGGTCCCGCAGGTGAATCTTCGCCACCCGTCCGCCAAGCTGCCGGATGGCAGAGGCCGGATCGCATCCGCTCTGGGCCGCAAAGCCCGCGTCAAACTCAAAGAGCCCCAGCTCCGGCCCCGCGCTGTCCGCCAGTATCTGCAAGGCCGTTTTCCCGCCGAACTGCTCGAACTCCTCCGCGTGATTATGGTAGAGCAGCCTGAGCCCCTGCGAGCGAACGTGCTTCGCGGCCTCGATGAATTTTCCGACGCCGGCGGCCCAATCCGTTCTGACAAAAGAGCAACAGTCGCTGGTCAGATCTTTTGTCCCCAGGGCGCGCGCATAGGCGGCCGTGCGGCCGGAAGAGTCCGTTATCACTGGCAAGCCTTCGTAGATGCCGCATGTTTCAAGCCCGAGCTCCCGCATCAGCCCGGCCAGGGCGTCGGGCTCCATGCCGCCGTAGTAAAACGCCCATTCCACGGCCTTGTAGCCCATGTCGCGCAAGACGCGCAGGGTTCCGACAAAATCCCGGGCCAGGGTTTCCCGAACGGTGTACAACTGGATTGCCGCTTTAAACTTCTTCATCAGCATATTTCTCCTCTCGAGAATGTTTGAAACCGCCCTTGCTAGAGCGTCAGCAGTTCCTGCACGTCTTCCCAGGTCATTTTTCCCATGACATCTTCGTCCGAGGCCAGGGCCGCGTCAATGACGAGGCGCTTCTTTTCCTGCATGGCCAGCACCTTCTCCTCGACCGTGCCCTTGGTAATGAGCTTGACGCAGTAGACGGTGCGCTTCTGGCCGATTCGGTGGGCGCGATCGCTGGCCTGGTCCTCGACCGCGGGGTTCCACCAGGGGTCGAAGTGCACCACCATGTCCGCCCCGGTCAGGTTAAGGCCGGTGCCGCCGGCCTTGAGGCTGATGAGGAACACGGGGATGTCCCGGTCAACGTTGAAGGACTGAACCACCGCAAGGCGGTCCTTGGTGGAGCCGTCCAGGTAGCAGTAGCGGATGCCCTGCTGCTCCATCTCGCGCCGGAGTATGGACAGCATGCTCACGAACTGGCTGAACACCAGGATGCGGTGCCCGCCGTCCATGGCCTCGTCAATAAGCTCCATGAACATGTCCAGCTTGCCCGACGGCGCCTTGCTCGCGAGGCCTTCGAGCTTGAGCAGGTCAAGGTGGCAGCAGGTCTGGCGCAGGCGCATGAGGGTTTTGAACACCTCCATGCGGGATTTCTGAAAGCCCACGCTGGCGACCATGTCGGTGAGGCGGCGCCGCGAGCTTTCGACCAGCTCCCGGTACACGGCATACTGGTCCGCCGTGAGCTTGCAGGACGCCACTTTTTGAATCTTGGGCGGCAGGTCGGCCGCCACGTCCTTCTTCAGGCGGCGCAGCAGGAAAGGCTGGAGCTTACGCCTGAGCTTCATCTGCGAGAACTCGCCGTCCGCGCCTCCGCGCGCGATGGGCAGTTCATAGTTCTGGCGGAACGCCTCGTGCCGGCCCATGTAGCCGGGCATGAGAAAGTCCATGATGGACCAGAGGTCCGACACGCTGTTCTCGATGGGTGTGCCGGTGAGAACCAGGCGGTGCAGGGCGCGGAGCTTCTTGGCCGCAATGGCGTTCTGCGTGGAGCGGTTCTTTATGTGCTGGGCCTCGTCAAGTATGATGGCTGAAAATTCGTGCCGGGTATATTGATCTATGTCCCGGCGCAGCAGCGCGTACGAGGTGACCACCAGGTCATGGCCCGCCAGCTTGTCCCACTTCTCATGCCGGCCCGAGCCGGTCACGTTCAGCGCCCGGCACTCCGGGACAAACTTGCGCGCCTCTTCGATCCAGTTTTCCACCAGGCTCGTCGGGCACACCACCAGCGCCGGCCGGTTCCGGGCCTCCGTCCGGACACGCTCAGAGGATAGCCAGGCCAGGGTCTGGAGCGTCTTGCCAAGCCCCATCTCGTCGGCAAGTATGCCTGCGAAGCCGTTCTGCTCCAGGAAGCGAAGCCAGTTGAACCCGTCTTTCTGATAGGGCCGGAGAATTGGCGCAAGGTGCGCGGGCGGCTCGATCTGCTCGGTCTTGAGGCTGCGGTTCTGCTGGGACGCCCTGCGCAGCCACAAGGGCGCGGCCTCCACGTCAATGCCGTCCAGCGCGTCAAGCGAGGACTTGACATAGGCCGAATAGATGTCCGGCATGCGAAAGCTGCCCGGCCTGCTGCCCTCGCCCACGGAGCAGTCGGAGAAGACCTCGCTCATGGAGTTGATTGCGCCGGCGTCGAGAAGAATGGTCTTCCCGTTGCGCTCGATGAAATGCTCGTTTTTCAGCAGGGCCCTCTGGATATCGGACGCGGACAGGCCCTGGCCCTGGCCGTCCTCGAACGCAAAATCAACATCGAACCAGCCGCCGGAACCCTCGTTGACCCTGACCACCGGCACGGCGTGTTCGGACGCCTCCTCCAGCCCCTCCACCTTTCCTTTCAGCTCCACCTTCCAGCCCATGCGCCGCAGCGCCGGGAGCCCGCTGCCGAGGAAATTAAGGACTTCCCTCTGGTCCACGATATGCGAAAGCTGGTCGCCCGCGGCGCCCACAAACCCGAACGGCGCCAGGCGCCTGAGCGCATCCGCCTCCTGCGAGTCGTTGCGCACCAGGTAGCGCATCAGGTCGGACGGGTCCGGGATCGCGAACGAGCCGTTCGGGTCCGCCCTTGCGGCCACCAGCGCCAGGCTTCCATACTCCGCGTAAAGCACGGCCGAGAGCGATACGGGGCTCCCGCTGGCGACCAGCTTGAACTTCGCCTCGGCCGGGTCAACGGTGAACAAATCGGGGGTGATCTCGGTCTGGACCGGAACAGTTTTCGCGATCACCGGCAGCTCCGCGCGGATGAACCGGAGCACCGCCGGCCGCGGCACAAAGACGGGCCTCTCGTAGATCGCATGAAAGGGCTCAGGCAGCATTCGCTCCAGCGGCCAGAAATTGCCGGCCCCGAACACCCATCCGGCGCGGCGGTCCGGGAGGTAAAACGGCTCCTCGCCCGGATTGAGAAAAGGAAGCTCCGTGTGAATTTTCAGCACCAGCTCGCCGGTTTCCGGGTCCAGGTCCATGACCAGGCGCGAGCCCATTTTCGCCGCGTTCACGGTCAGAGGACCGCTTGCGCCATCCAGGAACAAGGACTTGCCTGGAAGCAGGGCCATCAGGCTGGAAAAATCCGCCCGGCTCATCTTCAGCCGGCCCGCGGCCGGCCCTTCCGAGACATCCTCGAGAAAATAGAGAATGCCGTCGTCTTTCTGCGTGAACGCAAAGCGCACGTTCAGCGGCGCCTCGTCAAGCAGCCAGCTCCGCCCGTTCGCCTCGACGCGGCTGGTCAGCGGCACGGCGCCGGCCATCCAGCCTGCCTGCCAGTCCGCCCCCAATTCCAGGCGCAGGCGCGCCGGCGCCGAGCCCTCAGCGCCGGCGTCAACGTGCTGCAGATATTGGGAGCGGTCTATGCCGGCGATGCGCTGCGCGCGGCGCAGCTCCTCGCGGCGCTTCAATTCGCGGTCAGGGTCGGCATGGCGTTTGCACAGGGCCAGCCCCAAGGCGACAACATGCATGCACACGATGCCGCGCACAGAGCTGTCGCGGCAAGGGCAAAGGTTGTCGACAAACCCGTCCGGCGTCACCCGGAACGAACTCCGGATCGTGCGATCCCCCAGGCCCAGCATCCCTTTGACCAGGGGCGATTCGAAATCCACCTCCCTGACGCCGCCCTTCTGAAACAGGGTCATACCGTCCCGGAATACCGAGTCCCCGGCCCAGTCGAGCAGTATTTTCCTCGTGAACGGCAACATCGCAAACGCCCGGCGAAAAGCTGAAAATGAAAAGCACCATATCTACCACGTTCCCGCCGGCGATGCAAGAACCGGCAATGGGCAAGAACCGGCAATGGGCCGGCAATGGAAATGAACCTGGAAAGAGAATATCCAATATCCAAATTCGAGGAGAGAGGGGATAGGATATAGGGGAGAGGAGAGAGGGGAGAGGAGAGATGCAGTAGTCAGCAGTCAGAATGCGGATGCCTGTTGCAGGCATAATCGCAACCTATGCTGAATTCTGACTCCTGTTTTCTGTTTTCGAGGCCGAGGACGAGGACGAAGGACGAGGACGAGAAGGTGGATACGCCCATTCTCATCTCTCGCTCACTTGGACATTGGATATTCCTTGTTG
>JAAZAB010000284.1 GCA_012514555.1 Lentisphaerota bacterium | reverse complement strand
CCAGAGCCTGGGCCTGGAAGGTCACGCCCAACTGGCGATCGCCGGAATAAAGGCCGGCGGCCGGAAGGAAATCGGCGTCAGGCAGGCCGGCTTCCTGTCGGCCAGGGACAAGTTTTACTCGCTGAGCAGGCGATTCAACGCCCTGGCCGGCCGCTCTTCCATTCTTCGGTCTTCCAACTTCAAGGACGAGCCGGCGGCATTATGGCCGTACTTGTGGGAAGCCGGAATGACCGGGATTCACCAGGCCTGGGGCGAGCAGGACGCCGACCCGGACAAGTATGTGGAGTTGGTGCAGGCGGCGGGAGAGTTTGATCTCATGTGGATCGACGTGCTGCCGTACGACGGCAACACGTTCGGGGCCAGGCAACCCTACAAGCGGCATCGCATGACAAGCGTTGTCGAAAAGCCCGGCGCGGATGTCGTGCTGGCGAAGTACCAGTATCTCCCCGCCTTCCATGGCTTCTGGAGCGAGGAGAATTACCCTGACGCCAACTGGTATATCACGGCCCCGGAATTCGAGGCCTGGCTGAAAAACAAGTACGGCGCCGACTTCCGCAGGAAGCTCGGCATTGCCGCGGATTACGATTTGATGAGCAAGCGGGGCGACGACTGCCTGGAAGACCCCGGGCCTTTGAAGACGGAATTCCTTCAGGCCTGCGCCGACTTGCTGCTCGGGCAATGGCGGGAATCGCAGGAATGGCTGGGCGGCCTGCGCAAAGGCTGCGCCTTCACCTTCAGCGTGCATGGCCGCGTCTCAATCAAGTTTCCGGGAGTTGCCGCCAAAGTCGGGTCTGTTATCGCCGCCAACGGCCCGGAGCAATACCAGTGCTTCGGGCGCTTCAACTCCTTTTACATGGAAATGCACAAGGGCGGCGAAGCGCGCCCGGTGATGTGCGAATTCTACAACTGGTACAGCCCGTCGCCCGCGCATGACATCCGCGGCTTTGCCCAGCACCTGATGCACGGGGAATGTTTTTACAACTTCACCGCGAACCAGATTTTCGGACAAGCCACCAGCTCCTATGCCATGTGGAGCTGGGAACAGTCGCGCTGGGAGAACCTGAAAAAAATCCTGTTCAAGGCGCGGAAGATTCGGGAATACCTGGAAGTCCCGGCCTCGGCGGCCAATGTCGGGCTGGTTGCAAGCGAGCTTTCCTACATGGCCTTTTACCCGGTAAAGATGTTCGAGGCCGACAATGTGCTGCCGAACCGGTGGTACCAGCAGCAGGCTGCCCTGTGGACGGCCCTCAACCAGTCGCAGATCCCGACGGACATCATCTGGGCGGAAGCCCTGACTCCGGAAAAGCTGAAGCGGTACCGGGCTCTGGTGCTCCTGGATGCCAGGATCGTCACGCCGCCACAGGCTGAAATCATCCGCGACTGGGTCAAGGCCGGCGGCGTGCTGATAGCCGGCGGCTCCACTTCGCTGTGCAACCAGTGGGCCGAGTTCCAGGAGGATTACCAGATGGCGGATCTCTTCGGCGTGAGTTACGGCGGCTTTGCCGGCGTGACCGACCCGGAGAAAATCGACACCTTCTGCTT
>JAAZAB010000025.1 GCA_012514555.1 Lentisphaerota bacterium | reverse complement strand
GCGGCCGATCGCGCCACGCCGTGGCGCGCTACAGAAGAGATCTCCCAACAGGAGGGGTCTGGAAACACACAAGCCATCCCTGCACCGCCGCGCCTCCGCGGGAGACATGCTTTCATCTTCGGCGGACGGGCTCAGGCGCCGCGTCTGTTCTTGACAGGGCGCCCCGGCTCCGCAACGATGCTTTTCCGGAAAAGCGTCGCACCGGCGGCAGGCAGTCCAAGGCGGAGCCTTGAACACATGAAATCACTTCTCATCCGAGACATCGTCCTGGACAACAAGCCCGCGGACATCCTCATCCAGGGCAATCGAATCAAAAGCATCGGCCGGCGCCTTCCGAAGAACGCAGGGCGCACGGTTGACGGCCGGGGGCTGACAGCGCTGCCGCCTCTGTTCAACTGCCACACGCATGCGGCGATGTCGCTCCTCCGCGGCTACGCCGACGACATGCGACTTTCTGAGTGGCTCCAGACAAGGATATGGCCCGCGGAAGCCCGCTTTTCCAGGGACGACGTCCGCATCGGCGCCCGCCTGGCCTGCCTTGAAATGATCAAGTCCGGAACCACTTTCTTCAACGACATGTACTGGCACGGGCGCGCAGCCGCAGAGGCGGCCGAAGAAATGGGCATGCGCGCGGTGATCGGCGCGGGGTTCATTGACGGCGGCGATCCCGCCAGGGGCGCCGCGCAGCGCCGCATGCTTGAAGAAGTCCGGCAGGAACTCTCCGGCTTCAGCAGCCGCATTCTCTTCGCGCCCGGCCCGCACGCCATCTACACCGTCTCCAGCGAAAGCCTGCGTTTCATCAAGGCCTTCGCGGGCGAATGGGGCCTTCCGATCCACATTCATCTTTCAGAGACGGAAAGCGAAGTCAATGACAGCATCGGGGCTCACAAGCTGCGGCCGGCCGAGTACCTGGACTCGCTGGGTTTTCTCGGGCCCGAGGTTTTCGCCGCGCATTGCCTGCACCTTTCGGAGAGGGAAGTTGACCTTCTCGCCGCCAGCCGCGTAAAAATCATACACGTGCCTGCATCCAACCTCAAGCTGGCCGCCGGCGGCCAAATGCCATACCGGGCGCTGACCAAGGCCGGAGCGTCGGTTCTTCTAGGCACTGACGGGTGCTCCTCCAACAACTCCCTGGACATGTTCCAGACGATGAAGATGGCCGCCCTGCTCCAGAAACATGCCGCGAACGACCCCGCCAGCCTGCCCGCGCCCGATGCGTGGGCCATGGCCACGGCAGTCGCGGCGCAAGCCTTTGGAATAGATGCCGGGCGCATCGAAGAAGGGCGCCTGGCAGACCTGATCCTCGTTGATCTCGACCGGCCCGAATGCGCGCCGGGCTATAACCTGGCCGCAGATCTCGTCTACTCGGCCAACGGGTATTGCGTGGACACCGTGGTCTGCGACGGACGCGTGCTGATGCTTCGCCGCAAGGTTCCCGGCGAAGAGGAGATCATTGCCGACGCCCGCAGGGCCGCCCGGCGCCTCGCCAATGCCTGACCAACGCCAAACGGAGCAGAAAGGGCCAACGCCCCCGCGCATCGCGCCTTCGCGCTCTCACGGCATCCGCGCAGCATTGTCCCGGCCGTAAACCACGTATTTCCGCGCAGTGCGCCTGTCAAGCCCGGCGGCATTTGCCACCGCTTCATACGTTCCATGCCTGCGGTGCAGCATTAGGCAGTATCCGGCAAGCAGCGCGTCCGCCGTCATCCGCCCCCCGCGCACGGCATCGAGAAACGACTCTTCCGGGTCCGGCGCTTCAAGCGCCGCCTGCCCCTCGTATGCGCCCGTCAAAAGGACGCGGCGCACGGCCTGCTCCAGTTCCCGAACGTTGCCCGGCCACCCGTAATTCATTCCGGGTTGCTCCCTGAGAGCGCGCTCCGCGTCTGCCGCCAGCCCCGGCGCTTCCCGCCCGGCAAGGCGCCGGACCGCGTTTTCAAGCAACATTGGCCATTCCTTCTCATCCTCGCTCAGGCGCTGGCGCAGCGGCGGCGCAGTGATCACGTCCGAGCAAAGGCGGTAATAGAAGTCGGCCCTGAACCGGCCTCCGCGGCGCAAGTCCGACAGGGACCGGTTGGTCGCGGCAATCACGCGGCCCCGGAACCTGAGCCGTTCATGGCTGCCCACCGGCGAAAACGTCCGCTCTTGCAGGACCTGGAGCAGCTTGATCTGAACCGGAATCGAAACCTCGCCTATCTCGTCCAGGAATATCGCGCCGTGCGGGCGGCAGCGCGCGAACACGCCCTCGTGATGGTCAACCGCGCCCGTGAACGCGCCCTTGCGGTGTCCGAAAAGTTCCGACTCGATCAGGCTCTCCGAAAACTGCATAAGGTTGATCGCCGTGAAATTACGGGTAAAGCTCTCCGCGAACGCTCCGGCCTTGGCGTCAAACGGGATGTATCCCGAACGCCCGAGCGCCATGGCGGCCGCGCCTTTGCCCGTCCCGGTTTCTCCCAGCAGCAGAGTCGAAAAGTCTTCCATCCGGTCCCACAGGCAGCGCTCGTACCGCAGGATATCGCGGGTGAACAGATTATCCCACAGCCGCCTCCGAAACTCGCGCATGCAATCCGAGCAGCCGACAAGACCCGCGCCAATGAAATAATATGCGCGCCGCATCTGGTAGAACATCGAAAAACTCCGGATCGCCTCCTCCTCCGGCAATCCCCTGTCCGCGAGCATTCCGATGGCGGACCTCGCAAAAGGCGCCGGCGCCGGCTGATCGCCCGAGCGCAACTGCGCTTGGATAAGGCCGTCAAGGGCATCCGCGTGGCAATGGAAAACGTCGAAAAGAACCAAAGCCTCATAAAGCTCCCGATCCTCGTCCGAGCCCAGCGCATCCACCCGCCCCACCCCGTCCCGGCCCAGGCGCGCAAGCCGGGCGGAAACAAGCGCAAGCACCCTCTTCAGACATTCGTAAGCAGGCGTGGTCCGCTCCACGCCGGCCAGCGCATAGTCCAGCGCATCGCGGTCCCGGCTGAACGGATTAGCAAACGCCGCCTGCCTCACGCGGCTCAAAAACTCACGATCTTCCGCTTTCAACTGCTTTTTCATTCCCATCCCCCCATCATGGCACGCACATCCCTTGTTAGCATATTTTGCATATACATCAAGCATTTTATGCTTATCACCTTAAGTTCTCCAGATATGCAGGATAATACGCATAACATTGACAGTCAACACTTTACCGCCATGCGGCAAGTTCAGGCACGCTTAATGCTATTGAACCAAAACATGAAATACGGTTTGTCTTTTCGGCGTATGCTCATACAATCACATACAACCATGGGAACCTAACGATGAACAAAGATCGCATGCCCTCTTCGTTCCACTGGCTGAATGCGGCCCAATTCCTGGGCGCTCTGAACGACAATGTTTTCAAGCTGTTCGCGATATTCTTTCTGATCGGGCTGGCCGGCGGCGAGGCGTCTGACCGCATAACAGGTTTTGTGGGCCTGCTTTTCCCGTTGCCGTTCATTCTGTTTTCCTCCGCGGCCGGCGTATGGGCCGACCGTTACAGCAAGCGCGACATCACCGTATACGCAAAGTATCTTGAAGTGGCCGTCATGCTTTTCGGCGCTGCCGGGTTTGCGCTGCGCTCGCCCGCTTTCATTTACGCCGCGCTTTTTCTCATGGCCGCGCAGAGCGCGTTATTCGGGCCGGCCAAGTACGGGATATTGCCGGAGCTTGTCGGAAAGGAGCGTCTTCCGCGGGCGAACGGGCTGCTCGTGATGAGCACGTACATTGCCATCATTCTCGGCACTGCCCTGGCGCCGGCGCTGGCCGGCCTGCTTGGCGGCAACTACCCGGCGGCGCAATTCTTCTGCGTGCTGGTGGCCGCGCTCGGAACGGCGGCGAGCCTTCCGATCCGCCGGACTCCGCCTGCCGGGTCGCGCGCCCGGGTTTCGCCGCTGTTCGCCCGGGAAATATGGCGCACGCTGTGGAGCATCAGGAGCGACCGCTTTCTGCTGCTCGCCGTGATCGGCTCGGCCTATTTCAGCGTTATTGGCGCCTTCATGCAGCTCAACGTGATCCCGTACGGCATCGTGCACATGGGTATTCGCCAGGAGCAGAGCGGGTACATTATACTCCTTGGCGCGATTGGCATTGCGGCAGGAGCGCTCGTTTCGTCGCGGATTTCGAGCCGCAACATAGAGTTCGGCATAGTCCCGCTCGGCGCGCTTGCGCTGACCGTGGCCGCGCTCGGGCTGTACCTTGTTCCGCCTGTGTTTGCGTGGGTATGCCCGACAATTTTCCTTGCCGGATTCGGGGCCGGCCTGTTCATCGTTCCGATTGATTCGTTCATACAGTTCCAGGCGCCTCGCGCGCGGCTCGGAGAAGTGCTGGCCGCATCGAGCTTTCTCGGCTGGGTCGGCGTTCTGATGGCGGGCGGGTTCATCGCCCTGAACGCGAGCCTCGGGATATCCCCGGCCGCCGGCTTCGCGTTCATTGGCCTGCTCACGCTGGCGCTGACAGTTGCGGCGCTTCTGGTTCTGCCCGACTTCCTGCTTCGATTCATCGCGCTTGTCGTTACGCGCACGGCTTATCGCATCCGCATTTCGGGCGCGGACCGCATCCCGCTCGAAGGTCCGGCGCTGCTTGTCTGCAATCACGCCTCGTACATGGACGCGCTTCTGCTCCTGGCTACCCAGCAGCGCCGCATCCGCTTTATCATGAACCGGGAAATCTACGACCGTCGCGCCTGGCTCAAGCCCCTGCTCAACCTCATGGGCATCATCCCCATCGCCGAGAACGACGGGCCCAAGCGCCTTGTCGCGTCGCTGCGCGAAGCCCGGAAGGCGCTGGACGAAGGATACCTGGTCTGCATTTTTGCCGAGGGCGCTCTCACCCGCACGGGCATGATGCTGCCGTTCCGCCGCGGCTTCGAGCGCATTCTGAAGGGAACCGCCCACCCGATCATCCCCGTCTGCCTCGAGGGCGCCTGGGGCTCCATATACAGCTACTATCACGGCCAGCTTGTCACACGCTGGCCCGGACTCCGACGATACCCGGTATGGGTTCTTTTCGGCGCCCCGCTCCCGCCCGGCTCAAGCGCCTCGGAAGTCCGGCTCGCCGTCATGGAACTGTCCTGCGACGCATTCAACGCGCGAAAGCCCGGGCGCCGCCCGATGATCGAAGAGTTCATACGTTCGGCGCGCCGCAACTGGAATCGCCAAGCCATCTCCGACACTTCCGGCAAAAGCCTGACGCACGGCCAGACGCTCGTTGCCGCGCTGGCGCTCGCGCGCCTGCTGCGCCCGCGCCTGGAAAGGCAGAAGAACGTCGGCATCCTTCTTCCCGCCTCCGCGGGCGCGGCTCTGGCGAACCTCGCAATCAGCCTCCTGGGCCGGACCCCCGTCAACCTGAACTACACGGCAGCCCCCGATTCCCTGGCCTCGGCGGTCCGTCAGGCCGGGCTCCGGACTGTCCTGACCTCGCGCGCCTTTCTCGACCGCCTTCCGGGCCAGCTCCGGGTTCCGGGGCCGGCATTCATGGAAGACATGCTGCCGGGCATGACGCCGGGCGCCAGGCTGCGCGCATGGCTAAGCGCCCGCTTCGTTCCGGCCCGGGCCCTGGCATCCGCGCCGCGCCTCTTCACGGCCGACGCTCCTGCCGCCATTCTGTTCTCCTCCGGGTCCACAGCGGAGCCGAAGGGAATCGTGCTGAGCCATCACAACCTGCTCTCGAACATGGAATCGCTGCGCATGGTTTTCAATTCCACGCCCGGCGACAACATCTGCGCCGCCCTGCCCTTTTTTCACTCGCTGGGCTTCACCGCCGCGCTCTGGTTTCCGCTCCTGAACGGGCTTTCCGCGGCCTATCACACCAACCCCCTTGACGGCGCAACCATTGCGAAGATCGTCCGAACCCGCAAGTCCCGGCTGCTCTTCGCGACGCCCTCGTTCCTTTCGATCTATCTCCGCAAGGCCGCGCGCGAGGATTTCGCATCGCTCCGGCTCGTGGTCACGGGCGCCGAAAAGCTCAGCCAACGCCTCGCCGACGCCTTCGAAGAGCGCTTCGGAGTGCGGCCGCTCGAAGGTTACGGCGCAACCGAGCTCTCGCCTGTCGCTACGCTGAGCGTGCCGCACGCCGAGGTCGGCGGCATGTTCCAGGCAGGCTGGAAGCAGGGCAGCGTGGGGCTGCCCCTTCCCGGCGTGGCCGTCAGAGTGGCTGACGCGGAAACGGGCGCGCCCCTGCCGGACGGGCAGCCGGGCCTCCTGCTCGTAAAGGGCCCGAACGTCATGCTCGGCTACCTTGACAGGCCCGACCTCACGGAAGATGCCATTCGCGGCGGGTGGTATTGCACGGGCGACATCGCCAGCATCGACGAGGACGGGTTTGTCACGATCCAGGACCGGCTTTCGCGCTTCAGCAAGATCGCCGGCGAAATGGTTCCGCACGCGGCAGTGGAGGAGGCGTTCGCGGCCGGCGCGGACTCCGCGGCGCCCACGCTGGCCGTCACCTCGGTTCCCGACGAAGTTAGAGGCGAACGGATCGTCGTGCTGCATACGGCGGCAGCGGGCGGCGCGGCAAAGCTCCGCGCGGCAATCGCCCAAAGCAAGTTGCCGAACCTCTGGAAGCCGGATTCCGACGCCTATCTCGAGGTCGAAGCCCTGCCGCTGACCGGCTCGGGCAAGCTCGATTTGCGCGGCCTGCGCGAGCTCGCGAAACAACGCTTTTGCGCAACCGGCCGGCAAAGCGACCATCCGGGCGGCGTGTCCGCGGACTGCCGCAAAGAACACGAAAGGCGGGCGACATGCAGTCAAAACCCTTCCAAAGATTTCTGAACGCCATCCTGATCCTAGTCGGGTCGCTGGCGCTGACCACGCTCGTCGAAACCGTCATTCCCATGCGCCTGCGCGGGTTCTGGGCCGCCTTTCGTATGATCATTGACTGGATTTCCCGGGGTTTGTTCGGCGCATGGGTGCTGCTGGCCGCGCCCGCGCTTGCGCTCGGCCTCGGCCTCCTCATGCGCCGGCCGGCGCCTGCCAGGCGCGCCGCGCTTCTCATGCTCCTTGGCGC
>JAAZAB010000283.1 GCA_012514555.1 Lentisphaerota bacterium | reverse complement strand
GCCCGCATAGCGAGGGGCGCCGTTGACAGGGCGCGGGCGAAGGGCGTGAAGGCCGGCCTGTTCCGCCCGATCACGCTATGGCCCTGGCCCTCGGCCGCGCTGGCCGCCCGGTTTCCGGGGGTCAAGGCCGTGTCGGTCGTTGAAATGAACGCGGGCCAGATGGTGGAAGACGTGCGGCTGGCCGTCAACGGCCGGGCGCCCGTGGCATTCAAGGGTTTTTTGGGCAGCCGCATTCCGACCGAAACGGAAATTCTCGCCGAACTCCTGGCGCTGGACGGGAGCATCGAATGAGCGTAAAAGGCAACAGCGCAACGATTTACAGCCGCCCAAAATATCTCAAGCCCGCGCCCATGCATTACTGCCCGGGCTGCGGGCATAGCATCCTGCACAAGCTCATCGCAGAGCTGCTCGAGGAGCTCGGCATCCGCGACCGCGCCGTGGGCATTGCGCCCGTGGGCTGCGCAGTGTTCGCCTACAACTACATAGACTGCGATTTCGTCGAGGTTGCCCACGGCCGGGCCGCGGCCGTTGCAACCGGCATCAAGCGCTCGAGGCCGGACACGATAGTCTTTTCATACCAGGGCGACGGCGACCTTGCCGCCATCGGCATGGCCGAAACGATCCACGCCGCCAACCGCGGCGAGAACATAACCGTCATTTTCGTGAACAACGCGGTGTACGGCATGACCGGAGGCCAGATGGCCCCCACCACCCTGCCCGGCCAGAAGACCGCGACCAGCCAGTCCGGGCGCGACACGCAGACCATGGGCTACCCCATCCGGATGTGCGAGCTGCTCGACACCCTCACGCGGCCCTACTACATCGAGCGCGTCGCCCTTGACGGTCCCCGGGGCGTGACGAGCGCGAAAAAAGCCATTGGCAAGGCGCTCCGCGCGCAGATGGAGGGAAAGGGCTACTGCTTCGTCGAAGTGCTTTCGCCCTGCGCGACCTACCTGCGGATGAGCCCGCTCGATTCGCTCAAGTTCGTCGGAAAGAACATGGCCGAACACTTCCCGGTCCGCGTGTTCCGCGAGAAAGGAGAAAGCTGCCATGCTTGAGCGCGTGCTCGTCGCGGGCGCGGGCGGACAGGGCGTGCTGCTGATCGGCAAGCTCACTGCGCGCCTCGCCTCCGGACTGTTCCCGCACGTCGCCCTGGTTCCCGGCTATGGCGCCGAGGTCCGTGGCGGAACCTCCAACTGCCACCTGACCATCTCCGGCGCGCTCATCGCCGGGCCCATTCCGGAGCGGTTCGACTCCATGCTGCTCATGAGCCAGCCCGGCGTGGACGCTTTCCTGGACCGCCTGGACAGCGGCGGCGTGGCCTGGATCAACTCGTCAATGTGCAGGGCGCGCGAAGCCCCGAGCCGCCGGCTGATACCCGCCACGGAAATGGCCAACCGCATCGGGAGCGCAAAGGCCGCCAATTTCGTCATGCTCGGCGCGTGGCTGGCCCACAAGAAACTGATCCCGCTCGAAACCGTTTCGCGGGAAATAGTGCGCCAGTTCCCGGACGCGCAGGGCAAGCTGAACGTGAAAGCGCTTGAAGCCGGCTGCGCCTGGCGCCCGGATCAACACGGAATATCCAATATCCAGGGAATCCGATGAATATTGGGAGCTCCTTGTTGGATATTGGATATTCGATTGCTCTTTCCAGGATGATGAATACCGCCCCGGCCGGGCCGGCTCATGCAAGTATTCAGGGCTGTCCGGAATGGCGTTAAGTTAAGCTCGCGGCGGTCGAGGCCCATGCTTCGCCGAAGCGGCTTCGCAGGGCAAGCCGACCGCCCTCCAGCGCCGAAATACGGGCGTTTTCCATGGAGGGCGGCTGGCCCCAGCCGCCGTTTGACGGAAATATGAGCTTAATTTAGCGCCAT
>JAAZAB010000282.1 GCA_012514555.1 Lentisphaerota bacterium | reverse complement strand
GGCGGTGCATGGCTTCTTCGATTGCCCGCGCGGCGGTGTGGTGTCCGCTGTTTGCCCCGAGATAAAGAATCAGGATGCGGCGCATCATGTAGCGCTCCGTGTTGAAAGCGGCGCAGTTTCAGACCATCCGGTCAGCCTCGTAGGAGGAGCGAACGAGAGGGGCCGCGGCCACTTTCGCGAACCCCATTTCGCGCGCGAGCTTCGCGAGGGCCTCGAATGCATCCGGCCTTACGTATCGCCGCACCGGATGGTGGCGTCGGGATGGCGCCAGGTATTGGCCCAGTGTCAGGAGCCGGCAGCCTGCGTCGAGAAGGTCGCGCATGGCGCCGGCTACTTCGCTGTCCGTTTCGCCCAGGCCGAGCATCAGCCCGGACTTGACCTTGACGGACGGCCGCCATTCGGCCGCAATGCGAAGCACGTTGAGGGACCGGTCATAGTCGGCCTGCGGCCGAATGGCGCCCTGAAGGCCGCGAACCGTTTCAATGTTGTGATTGAAAACGTCGGGCGCGGCTGAAAGCACCGTGCGGACCAGCTCGCTCCTGCCCTGAAAATCCGGTGTGAGCACCTCGACGGTTACGCCCGGTCGGACCTTGACGCGGCGGATGGTTTCCGCGAAACATCCCGCGCCTCCGTCGGGCAGGTCGTCGCGTGTCACGCTTGTTACCACCATGTGGCGCAGTCCCAATTCGGCGCCCAGCCTGGCGACGCGTTCGGGCTCCGATGGGTCGGGGGGCTGCGGGATGCCGTGTTTCACGGCGCAGAAGGCGCAACTGCGGGTGCAGCGATCGCCCAGGATCATCACGGTGGCCACTCCGCGGTTGAAGCATTCCTGGCGGTTCGGGCAGTTTGCGCTCTCGCAGACCGTGTGCAGCGCCGAGTCGCGAACCAGGCTGTCCACCTGCGCGTAACGGCCGCAGGCTTCGAAGCGGATTCGTATCAACGGGGGGAGCCGCTGATGTTTGGCTGCTGTCATTATTTTTGATTGGGCTGCGTTCGTAGGCGGAAGATAATGGGGATCGGCTTTTGATGCAATCTTGTTTTGCCTGCAAAGCCCGGCGGCGAGGGCCTGGCCAAAACGGCGCCGTGGGCCCATGTTTCGCATAATGGCCCGCGTGCCGCGAGCGATTCTCATGGCCCTCAGCAAAAATTAGGTTTTGAGCATAAATAGCTTGATTAAAGGCGGCCTATGGGATATGAATAGACATCTTTCGATGCGTTTTTTTAACGGCGGACAAGCGTTCGATCCCGGGAAGGTAATGTGATATGCAGGGGCGACTCATTTTTCGGCCGGCGGCTGGCGCCTGCCTGGCGGCGGCGCTGTTTTGCGGAAGCTGTTCCGGCCGCCTGAGCGGACTGGACGGCGACCTGAACGAGAAGTATTTTCGAAAGGCCATGGAGAAGCTGGATGTTGGCGACAAGGATGCGGCGATTCATTTTTTCTCGAGGGCGATCGATCGCCGGCCGCGGAACGCGAGGGCGCATTTGCAGCTTGCCCTGCTGTACGATGATGCCAAGAACGACTACATCCGGGCGATCTACCATTATGAGCGATGCCTTGAAACCTGGCCAAACGACGAGCAGCGGCCGAAAATAGAGGAGTATATCAAGAAGGCGCGCATGGTACAGGCGTCGATATTCCTCAGCAATTCGCCCATCACTGACGAGCGGATCAATGCGCTGCAGCGGGAGAATGTTGAGCTCCGGAAAAGCCTGCACGAAGTCCGGAAAAACCTGGCGCAGCGTATTGCCGGGCAGCTTGGGCAGGATTCGGCCATGGCTATGAAGGACCGCGGTCAGGGCGCGGCAGAGAGCCAGGCCGGCTCGGCCGGAGCAGCCCGGACATATGTTGTCCTGCCCGGGGATACGCTTGCCAGGATAGCGGGCAAGGTTTACGGCGACCAGTCAAAGTACAGGCGCATACAGGAGGCGAACAAGCTGAATGATTCGCACAAGATCAAGGTGGGGCAGAAGCTGCTGGTTCCATAGCCTTTCGCCTTGAGCGCGAACGCGGCAGGGGTCTTGAGTTCATGCAGTATTCAAGGAGGCACTTATGAGCGCGACCGATTTTGTGGATGAGGACCTGGTGCAGCGGCGCGAGCCGGCCAAGGATGCGCCGCGGCCGCCGCAGCCCGGCGCCGGCGAAGCCGGGCGGATGGCCAGGAAGAAAGAGGATGTCACCGGCCAGGTTGCGGTTGCGAAGGACGAGCTGGAGCGCCTGCGCAGCCGCCAGGAAGCGCTTGAGCGGGAGAAAAACCTGCTGGAGAGCCTGCGCGCGAACCAGGAAAAATACGAGCTTGGCAAGCGGGAAATGATCGAGCGCCTCGAACAGAGCATGGTGACTCTCGGCCGCGAGGAAATGCAGATTAACCAGCGCCTGGCCCTGCTGGGCGACACCGGCAAGCGATTCCGGGACATGCTCGCGGAAATAAGGGGCATAAACGAGGACGCCTGGCCGACGGACACGGCCTCGTTCCGCGAAGAGCTGGCGAAAACGCTGGCTGTAATCGAGGACATGCGCAAGGAATACGGAAAGTCCCTTGCGCGCCTCGAAGCTCTCAGGGAAACGCAGTCCGCGGCCGAGGCAAAGGCGCCCGAGAGCGGTGTTTTCTTTGACGATATGTCCGGGAATGGCGGCGGGCGGGAACGGGGTTTTGGATTCTGGGTGAAGGTCGGCTTCGGGTTGAGTCTGCCCCTGATTGCGGCCTTGGTGATTCTCGCGGCCGCGCTGCTCGCAACCCTGATGCGGTGAGAAACATGGGATTCTTCAGGAAAAAGGAATCGGCCATAGACCGTCGCATTCGCGATCTCCAGAGGGAGATGTCGCGCATAGATACAGATATAAAGGATCGTGCGCGCCTGTCCAGGAATGCGGGCAAACCGGCTGACGTTGACGCCTCCGCGAGCGCGGTTCCGATAAAGGCAGAGGATGCGCCGATGCCCGCCCGGCGGTTTCCGGCTGAGCCGTCTTCCCCGGCGCTGGGCGCGGAGAATGCGGGCGAGGCTGCTGAGTCTGCTTCCGCCGATGCCGCGCCGGCGGCGGAAGACGTTCCGCAGGACAGGGACGACCTTTTTGCCCATGTGCGAAAGGGAGCGCCCGAAGACGAGCGCCAGCCAGACTTGTTCGCGGCATCCTTGCCCGGGTCTTCTCAGCGCCCGGGCCGGCATTCGGGCGAAGATTCCACCGACCGCGAACGGTTTGCGAACTACTTCATGGCCGGCCATTTTCAGAATCTGCGGCCGTTGCGGCGCGAGCGCCGCATGTTGCGGAACAGGGCGATTTTGACGCTCGTTCTTGCGGTGATTTTCGCGGTCATTGTATGGAAGATATATTTCTGACGCTTCGGAGGATGGCGGTTGAGCATGAATGAGGAGAAACGGGGCGATTGCAGCCGCATAGACGTGGAATACGTGGCGCGGCTTGCCCGCCTTGACCTGGAACCCCGGGAGGCGGAGCTGTTCCAGAGGCAGCTGACGCAGATTGTCGAGTATATCCGCGCGCTGCAGGGTGTCGATGTGGAAGGCGTGGAACCCATGGCGCACGCCGTGGCGGTTGAAAACGTCTTTCGGGGTGATGTCCCCCGCGACGGACTGGACAGGGACGCGGTATTGGCCAACGCCCCGGAACAGGACGGGGAGCATTTCCGCGTGCCGCTTATAGTCGGGTGACCCAATGTCCGATCTTGCCGATCAAACCCTCTATTCGCTGCGAGGCCTTCTTGAAACGGGGCAGTGTTCCGCCCGGGAGGCTGCCGCGGACCTCATTGCGCGCATTCGCGAGCGGGACGGCGAAATCCGCGCGTATGTGCACTTGGACGAGGAGTCCGTTCTGCGCCAGGCCGCGGCGGCGGACGCCGCCCGGGCTCGCGGCGAAGGCGGTGAGCTGCTCGGACTGCCCGTGGCGGTGAAGGACGTTCTCAACGTAAAGGGCGATCCGTGCGCCTGCGCCTCGAGGATGCTGAAAGGCTATGTTGCGCCGTACGACGCCACGGCTGTTTCCGCGCTGCGCGCGGCCGGGGCCGTGCTGGCCGGCCGGACCAACATGGACGAATTCGCCATGGGCTCGAGCACGGAGAACTCCGCCTTTTTCGCGACGCGCAATCCCTGGAACCTTGACTGCGTGCCCGGCGGCTCCAGCGGCGGATCGGCCGCGGCCGTTGCCGCCGGCGAGGCGCTGGCGGCGCTTGGCTCGGACACGGGCGGCTCGGTCCGGCAGCCGGCGGCGTTTTGCGGGTGCGTGGGACTGAAGCCGACCTACGGCAGGATTTCGCGTTACGGGCTCACCGCGTTCGCGTCCTCGCTTGACCAGATAGGGCCCATCACGCGCGACGTCCGCGACGCCGCAATGCTTCTGAAGGCGATGGCCGTGCCCGACCCTCTTGATTCCACATCCGTGGACGTTCCTGCGCCGGATTACATGGCCGCGCTTGGCGAGCGCCTGGACGGGCTTCGCCTGGGACTGCCTCGGGAGTTTTTCTCCGACGGCCTGGATCCCGAGGTGAACCGTTGCGTGCTCACCGCGATCGAACTGTGCCGGAAGCTGGGCGCCTCGGTTGTTGATGTCAGCCTGCCTATGGCGCCGCACGCGATCGCCACGTACCACATCATCGCCTGCGCGGAGGCCTCGTCGAACCTCGCCAGGTTCGACGGCGTGCGCTACGGATTCCGCGCCGGGGGCGCGAATGACCCTGTCGAGCTGTGCTGCCGGACAAGGGCGGCCGGCTTCGGGCCCGAGGTCAAGCGTCGTATCATCCTGGGCGCCTACGTGCTGAGCTCGGGCTACTACGACGCCTATTACGTGCGCGCCCTGAAGGTGCGCACACTGATCCGCCGCGATTTCGATCGGGCGTTCGCTTCTTGCGACGCGCTGCTTTCGCCCGTGACTCCGACGGCGGCCTATCGCCTTGGCGAGAAGATTCAGGACCCGCTCCAGATGTACCTGGGCGACCTGTACACGATTCCGGCAAACCTGGCCGGGATATGCGCCCTGGCGGTGCCCTGCGGCATGACCGGAACCGCGCTGCCGGTGGGCATGCAGATCATGGGGCCCGCGTTCAGGGAGGAGATTCCGCTCCGGGTCGGGCACGCCTACCAGCAGGCCACGGACTGGCACCTGCGGAGGGCGCCGCGCCATGGAAAGGCGGGGCAGGCGGCGCCATGAAGTACGTTCCTGCCATAGGCCTGGAAGTGCACGTGCAGCTTCTCACGAAGTCCAAGCTCTTCTGCGCCTGCCGGACGGACTTCGGCGCGGAACCCAACACGCAGGTTTGCCCGGTCTGCCTGGGGTATCCCGGCGCCCTCCCGGTGATTAATCGCGAGGCGGTGCGCCTGACGGCGCTTGCGGGGCTCATGCTCGATTCGAAGATCGCCTCTTTCAGCAAGTTCGACCGCAAGAATTATTTCTACCCGGACATGCCCAAGAACTACCAGATTTCCCAGTATGACCGGCCCCTTTGTCTCGGCGGCGGCCTGGCATTCGAGACCGGCGGGAGAACGCGGACGGTCAGGCTCAACCGCATCCACCTTGAGGAGGACGTTGCGAAGAGCATGCACGCCGGCGCCCGGAGCAGCGTGGACTTCAACCGTTCGGGAATCCCGCTCATGGAGTTGGTGACCGAGCCCGATTTCGCCTCCGCGCAGGAGGCTTATGATTTTCTCCTGGCGCTCAGGCAGATACTGGTCTACGGCGGCGTGAGCCGCTGCAACCTGGAGCAGGGCAACCTGCGCTGCGACGTGAACTGCAGCGTGCGCCCGGAAACACGCTCCGGGCTCGGGGTCAAGACGGAGCTGAAGAACCTGAACACGTTCAAGGGCGTTTTCAACGCAATAGAGCACGAGGCGGCGCGGCAGATCGGGATTCTCGAAGGCGGGGGTGTTATCCGCCAGGAGACCAGGCGATGGGACACTGACGCCGGCGTCACCGAGCTCATGCGCTCCAAGGAGGACGTTCACGACTACCGCTATTTCCCGGACCCCGACCTGATGCCGATCACGCTGTCCTCCGGCCAGGTGGAGCGTTGGCGCAGCGAGCTTCCGGAACTGCCGCGGCAGCGCCGCGAGCGCCTGGCGGCGGAGTTCGGGATTCCGGCCTACGACGCCGGCGTCCTGGCCGCGGACAAGGCGGTGGCCGATTTCTTCGAGGATGCCGCGAGGCTTTCGGACAACCCGAAGGCGGTTTCCAACTGGGTTATGAGCGACATGCTCAGGCTGCTGTCCGAAACCGGGCGCAGCATCGAGGACATCCCTGTCCGGCCCGCGGCCCTGGCGGCCCTGGTGAAGCTCGTCGACGGCCAGGCCGTGAACATGCCCGGCGCCAGGGAGGTGTTTGAGGAGCTTTTCGAGAAGGGCGGGGACCCCGCGGAGATTGTCAGGGCCCGCGGGCTGGCGCAGGTGAGCGACGAGGGCGCGCTGGAGGCGATGGCCGAGCAGGCGATAGCCGAAAACGCGAAATCGGCCGCCGATTATAAGGCGGGGAAGACCGCGGCCCTGCAATTCCTGATAGGACAGGTCATGCGCAAGAGCAAGGGCAAGGCCAATCCGGCCGGAGTCAGGGAAATTCTCAAGCGAAGGCTGTCCGGCTGATCCGGAGGTAGCTCTCATGATATCGCCGACCGACGAAACCGTCATAGAGACCATCAGAGATGTCGGCCTTGTCAGGCCGGAGCAGATCGAGGCGGCGCGGCGCCGCGCCAAGGATGACGGCATAGGCGTTCTGGACGCGCTGATTGATGACGGCATCGTCTCGAAGATGGAAGTGCTCAAGACCGTGGCCATGCAGCTGGGCATGGACGTGGTCGTCCTTGCGGATGTGGAGATCGCGCCGGAAATTATCGCCTTGGTGCCGGCGGACATAGCGCGCCGCTACAAGGTCATGCCCGTGGTGAGCGACGAGAACACGCTCAAGGTGGCGATGTCGGACCCGTTCGACATCGAGACCCTCGACAGCTTGAGATACGTGCTCAAGCGCAACGTGGAAGGCATGGTGGCTGCGCCGGACGAGATAGCGATCGCGATTGACCATTACTACGGCCGCGAGGAGATGACCGTAGAGGACATGCTGAGCAAGGGCGAGAAGGCCGAGAGCGTGCTGACCGGCGTCGAAGGCGCCGAGGAGGGGGAAGAGGACGCGCCGATCATCAAGCTGGTGCACCTGATCATACTCGAGGCCCAGCGCAGCCGGGCCTCGGACATTCACCTTGAGCCGATGGAAAAGCGCTTCCGGATTCGCTACCGGATTGACGGCGTGCTGCACGAGATCGAAAACCCGCCCAAGCGGCTTCAGCCGGCCGTGCTGAGCAGGCTCAAGCTGATGGCCGGGATGAAGATATCCGAAAAGCGCGTTCCTCAGGACGGCCGCATTGCTGTCAACGTGGGCGGGGAAGACCTGGACCTGCGCGTTTCGTCCGTCCCGGCCTCGCACGGCGAAAGCATTGTCATGCGCCTGCTCAGCAAGAAGGGGCTGGATCTGGGCCTGCCCAAGCTGGGTTTCTTTTCCGACGACCAGGCGACTTTCGAGCGCCTGATAGCCAGTCCGGACGGCATACTGCTGATAACGGGGCCGACCGGCTCGGGAAAGACCACCACGCTGTATGCCGTGCTGAACAGCCTGAACCGCCCGGACCGCAAGATCATCACCGTTGAGGATCCTGTCGAATACCAGCTTTCGGGCATAAACCAGGTTTCCGTGCGAGCCGACATCGGGATGGACTTCCCGCTGGTGCTCAAGGCCATGATGCGCCAGGCGCCGAACATCATCATGGTGGGCGAAATCCGCGACCCCGAGACTGCCGAGATAGCCATCACCGCGGCGCTTACCGGCCACCTGGTGTTCAGCACCCTCCACACGAACGACGCCCCGAGCGCGGTGCCCCGCCTGCTGGACATTGGCGTAGAGCCGTTCCTTCTCGCCTCCTCGCTGCGGGCGACCATGGCCCAGCGCCTGGTGCGCGTGATATGCGAGAAGTGCAAGGCAGAGGCAATGCCGAGCGACCTGGAGCTGCGGCTCCTGGGCGACCAGGCCGACCAGTTTAAAAACGCCAAGGTCTACGCGGGCAAGGGCTGCAACGCCTGCGTTCAAACCGGGTACAAGGGACGAAAGGGTATTTTTGAAATTTTCATTATCAACGACGAAGTTAAGAGGATGATTTACAAACGTGTTTCGGCCGACGAGATCATGGAGCGCGCTCGCGCCATGGGAATGCGAACCTTGCGCGAGGACGGCATTCGCAAGGTTCTGGCGGGAATAACGACACTAAGCGAAGTGCTGTCAGCCGGCTAGACTAACAAGGAGAGACGATGACCGTTAAGTCCGACAACGTTCAGATGAGCGATCTTCTGCAGGTGGTGGTGGACGAGGGTGCGTCGGACCTGCACATTCGCGTTGGGATTCCGCCCATGCTGCGCCTGCATGGCGGCATGCAGCCGGTGGACTGTTCGGCCCTGCAGCCTGAAGACACGGAGCGGCTGATGAAGAGCATCACGTCCGCGGAAAACCAGCAGAAAATCAGGGAGGTTGGCGGCGTTGACTTCGGCTTCTCGTTCGGCGACGCCGCCCGGTTCCGCGTAAGCGCTTTCAGGGCTAAGGGCAGCGTCGGGATAGTCCTCCGGCAGATACCGTCCAAGCTCATGAATCTAGAACAGATCGGCCTTCCGCCGCAGGTCAAGGACCTGCTTTTCAGGCCGCGCGGGCTCATTCTTGTGACCGGCCCCACCGGCTCGGGCAAGACGACGACGCTGGCGTGCATGCTCAACCTGATCAACGAACAGCGGGACTGCCACATCATCACGATCGAGGACCCGATCGAATACTACCATGAACACAAGAAGTGCGTCATCACCCAGCGCGAGGTCGGGGTGGACGTCCCCAACTTCAAGGAGGCGCTGAGGCGGGCGCTGCGCCAGGACCCGGACGTCATCCTCGTGGGCGAAATGCGCGATCTTGAAACCATGGAAGCCGCCATTACGGCGGCCGAGACCGGGCACCTGGTTTTTGCGACACTGCACACGACGGGCGCGGCGCGGACCGTCGACCGCATAGTAGACGCGTTTCCCACCACCCAGCAGGAGCAGATACGCACGCAGCTTTCCACATCGATCGTGGCAGTCATCTCCCAGCTCCTGCTGGTGCGCAAGGATAAGCCTGGCCGCATGGCGGCCTTTGAGATCATGATCTCAACGCCGTCAATCCAGGCGCTGGTCCGCGATAACAAGACTTACCGCATCACGTCCGACATCCAGACGGGGGCCAAGTACGGCATGATCACCATGGACGCCTACCTCATGGCGCTGTACGACAACGAGTACATCAGCTACGAGAACCTGATAACGCATGCCCAGGACCCCGAGGCCATCGTTCAGAAGCTCCAGGTCGCGGGAGCGAACAAGAGGAAATAGCGGGTTTCGCGTTACGGCGCGACACCGGCTCAGAGGAAGCAGACATGGAAGACGCCGTCAAAACAGATCCGCTGATCACCCTCCTGGTGGAAAACGGCCTGCTCAACGAAGCGCAGCTTGAGGATGTCGTGGAGGAGCACACGCGCACGGGGCATCCCCTGCGCGACATCGTCATTGACGGCGGCATCGTGAACGAGGACGACTTACTGGTGATGATCGCCAACCAGCTCGGGACGATCGTCGTTGACCTGGCCCAGATGGAGATTCCGCCAGAGGTCGTCAAGAGTATTCCGGCCACGGTGGCGCGGATGTACGACGTCATTCCCGTGGAAATCGGGCCAACCTCGATAACCCTGGCCTCGGCCCAGTTTCTGACGCCGGAGACGATAGACGAAATCCGCTTCGTGCTCACGCGTGACGTGACGCTTGTCCTGGCCCGCGAGGAAAGCGTGAAGATGATAATCGCCCGCAGCTTCGGAGACGAGGGGGATTCCGTCGGCCACATGCTCACGGAGCTCGAATCCGAGATCGAGCGCGGCGGGGTTGTCACGATGGTTGAAAAGGGGAGCGAGGAGGCTGCTGACGCGCTGATGGAGATGGCAAACGCGACGCCCGTCATCCGCTTCGTGCACCTCGTGCTGTACCAGGCGGTTCAGGAGGGCGCATCTGACATTCACTTCGAGCCCTTCGAAAAGGAGTTCAAGATCAGGTACCGCGTGGACGGCGCGCTGTACGAGCTGCAGCCCCCTCCGCACAGCCTGGCGCTGCCGGTGATTTCGCGGCTCAAAGTGATGTCGAACCTTAACATCGCGGAGCGGCGTTTTCCCCAGGACGGGCGCGTTCAGATGATATATGCCGGCCGGCACGTGGACTTCCGCGTATCCACCCTTCCGACCCAGTTCGGCGAAAGCGTCGTGCTGCGCATTCTCGACCAGGACGTGGTCGCGCTGGAGATCGAGAACCTCGGAATGTCGCAGGATATCCTCGACCGCTTCACCATGGATATTCTGAAGCCGAACGGCATCATTGTGGTGACCGGCCCGACGGGCTCCGGCAAGACCACGACGCTTTATTCCGCGCTGAAACGCATCAACAGCGTGGAGTCCAAGATTCTCACCGTCGAGGATCCGGTCGAATATGACGTCGAGGGCCTCATCCAGGTGCAGGTCAACGAGGCTATCGAAGTGACTTTTCAAAGCGTACTTCGCGCTTTTCTGCGCCAGGACCCCGACATAATCATGCTTGGGGAAATCCGCGACAAGGAAAGCGCGACGCTGGCCATCCAGGCTTCCCTGACGGGCCACCTGGTGTTTTCCACGCTGCACACGAACGACGCGGCGGGCGCAATTACCAGGCTGATCGACATGGGCATTGAACCGTTCCTCATTTCCTCCACGCTGGAAAGCGTGCTGGCCCAGCGCCTTGTGCGCAAGCTTTGCACCGCCTGCCGGCAGCCGTACGAGCCAGACGCTGAAATGCTGGAGAGGGTGAACCTGTCGAAGGACCGGCTCGGTGGCAAGCCGTTCTATTCGAACAAGGGCTGTTCCGTCTGCCACCAGATAGGCTACAAGGGCAGGAAGGGCATATACGAATTCCTTCCGATCACGAACGATATCCGGCGGATGATCAACGACCGGCGGCCGACAATGGAAATCCAGCAAAAGGCCATAGAGAACGGGATGCGCGTGCTGCGCGAGGACGGCATAGACGCAGTGCTGGAAGGCCTTACAACGGCCGAGGAAATCCTGCGATACACCTGATTCCGGCCGGAGTCACAGGCCCAATGCCGGGAGGGGCGCGGCTGGGAGTCCGCCCGGAATGCCGCGGCCGTTGCGCTGTTGGCTGGTGGATTACAAGCAATCTGTGTAGCCGCGCCGCTGTGCGGCGCGCCGGCGAGGATTAACAGCCGACGCGGAATATCCAATACCCGGGGAATCCGATGAATATTGGGAGTTCCTTGTTGGATATTGGATATTAGATTGCTCTTTCCAGGCTCACTCCTTGTCCGCGCCGATGTGCTTGCTGTCGTCCGCGTTCTTGGCGGTGTATCCGTCGTCCTGGCGCTTGATGTTGACCTTGTTCTTTTGAACATATGCCTGGTAGACGTCATCGGCCGTCATGTCGAGAACCTGGGCCAGCGATACCAGGAAGTGGAAAAGGTCCACGACTTCGACTCGCGCGTTCTGCTTGTCGAACGTCTGGTATTTTGCCCACCATTTCCACGGAACGCTGTCGGTCAGCTCCGCCGTTTCCTGGGAGAGCGCGCGGCAGTAATTGAGAATCCATTCGGTCTTTTTTTCGGCGGGCATGTTGGCGGTGTCCACGCCGATGCGGAGGTTGAGGTCGGCTTGGAGGCGGAAAATTTCCTTCAGCATGTCGGGATTGGCCATTTGTCGCTCCGGTTTTTTTGTTGAAACACGAAAAAGCAATTTGAATCAAGCGCGGTTTTGTGTCAAGAATACACTTTGTTTTCCGGAAAGGCGGCGTTTATGGAATCAGTCCTCATACTCGGATCCGGGCCGGCGGGGTACACCGCGGCCCTCTACCTGGCGCGCGCGGGGTTCAACCCTGCGTTGGTCGAGGGGCCGCAGCCGGGCGGCCAGCTCACCACTACGAACGGAGTAGAGAACTTTCCCGGATTTCCGGACGGCATTGACGGACCGTCGCTGATGGACCGGATGCGCTCGCAGGCGGAGCGCTTTGGCGCCCGGTTCCTGCCCGGCGAGGCGGCCGGCGCCGATTTGCGGGGCCGCCCGCTGGCCGTCACCCTTGAGAGCGGAAGCAGGATCGAAACGCGCGCGCTCATCGTCTGCACGGGCGCCTCGGCCCGGTACCTCGGGCTGGAATCGGAACGAAGGCTGATCGGCCGCGGCGTGAGCGGCTGCGCCACCTGCGACGGCGCCCTGTACCGCAACGTCCCGGTTGCTGTGGTGGGGGGCGGGGACACGGCGATGGAGGACGCCCTGTTCCTGACGCGCTTCGCCTCGAAGGTTGTGGTCATACACCGGCGCGACGCCTTCCGCGCCTCGCGGATCATGGCGGAGCGCGTCCTGGCCGATCCCAAAATCGAGGTGCGGTGGAACAGCGTGGTGGACGAGGTGTTCGACGTTGAGAAAAACGAGGTGACCGGCGTGCGCCTTCGCGACGTTAGGACGGGCTCGCTTTCCGTCCTGCCCGTTTCCGGCCTGTTCATGGCGGTCGGGCACAGGCCCAATACCGCTGTTTTCAAGGGGCAGCTGGAAATGGACGAGCGCGGCTACCTGCTGGCGAGGAATTCGCGAACCAGCGTAGAGGGTGTGTTCGCAGCCGGGGACGTGCAGGACCCTGTCTATCGCCAGGCGGTGACGGCGGCCGGCTCGGGCTGCATGGCCGCGCTGGAAGCGACCCGATTCCTGACCGGGGCCTGATGAACGACACTCGTCATATTCGCCACGGGCGCGCCTGGGCCACGTACCGGCGGCTCATCGCGTACACCCGGCCGTACATGTCGCGGCTGATCGTCGGAACGGTTTTCGGCGCCGTTTTCGGCGCCGGCACCTATGCGCTGCTGACCAGCGCCACAAAAACGCTCGATCGCGTTTTCGACCTTTCAAACCTGCGCGTGGTGCTGGCTACCGCCGTCCTCCTGCCCGTGTTCGCTTTCGTGCGCAGCTTTGCGCAGTTCCTCGGCGAATACCTGGTGGAGTGGGTCGGCCAGCGAGTGGTCATGGACCTGCGCATCGAAACTTTCAGCCGGCTGCAGCGGTTTTCGGTGGGCTTTTTCACCAGTAGCAGGACCGGCGAGCTCATGTCGCGGACGCTGAACGACACGACAATGATCGAGAGGGCTGTCGCGACGGTGCTCGGCGACCTCATGAAGCAGCCTTTTGCTTTTCTCGGATCGGTGTTTTTCGTTGTGAGCCTGGACTGGCGCCTGGCCCTTGGCAGCCTGGCGCTCTTTCCCGTCTGTATCATACCAATAGCAATTTTCGGCCGCCGGGTGCGGCGCCATGCGCGCGAGGGCCAGGAGCGGCTGGCGGACCTGTCGAGCATACTGCAGGAATCCGTGGTGGGCATGCGGATTGTGCGCGCCTTCGGCATGGAGGAACACGAGTGCCGGCGGTTTGGCGCGCAGTGCCGCCGCTTCTTCAGCCGCATCGTCCGGGTGGTCCGGGCCAAGGCGAGCATCGAGCCGATCATCGTGGTGATCTCCGTGCTGGGGCTCCTGCCCGTCCTTTTTTACGCGCATTGGGCCAGGATGCCCGCCGCTCATTTCATCATGTTCGCCGTGGCCATGCTCACGCTGTACGAGCCCGTCAAGAAATTGAGCAAGATTCACGTGCACATCCAGCAGGCGTCGGCCTCGGCGGACCGCGTGTTCGAGCTGCTCGACACGCCCATGGGCGTGACCGATGCCGCCGGCGCCGTGGAGTTCAAGGAGGCCGTGAGCGATATCGCTTTCGATCGCGTCGCGTTCGCGTATGAGCGGGAGCCGGTGCTTGCGGATATTTCCTTCAACGTGCGCATGGGTGAGAGCGTGGCGCTGGTCGGCAGTTCCGGCGCCGGCAAGTCCACCCTGGTCAACATGATTCCGCGCTTCTACGACGTCTCTTCCGGGCGGATACTCCTGAACGGCTCGGATATCCGGCGCTTCACGCTGGCGAGCCTTCGCGCCCGGATGGCCATGGTGACCCAGGAAACGTTCCTGTTCAACGACACCGTGGCCAATAACATAGCCTACGGCCGCCCGGATGCATCGCGCGACGACATCCTGGAGGCCGCGCGCCGCGCCAACGCAGACGGTTTCATCAGCGAACTGCCGAAAGGCTACGAGACGAACGTAAGCGAGCGCGGGGTTCGCCTCTCGGGCGGGCAGAGGCAGCGCATTGCCATTGCCCGTGCCCTCCTGCGCAACGCCCCGATCCTCATACTCGACGAGGCCACCAGCTCGCTCGATGCGGAGTCGGAAAAGCTGGTGCAGGACGCGCTCATGGAATTGATGCGCGGCCGCGCCGTGTTTGTCATCGCGCACCGGCTTTCGACGATCATCCGGTGCGACCGCATCCTTGTTCTCGACAAGGGCCGCATCGTCGAGAGCGGGCCGCATGCCGAACTCCTCGCGGCCGGCGGAGTCTACAAGCGTCTGTACGACATCCAGTCCCGCGACGCTTGAAGCTTGGGCGGATATTTCGGCTTTCCTTTTCCCGGCTTGTGCTACAATGCCGCCCTGGAGCGATGTTTTACGGGCGCATATCCGCCCGGCTTCTTGCACCGCGGTGTTTTATGGGCGAAACGAGTTCGGACTTTGAGAACGGCCTCCCTGAGCGCCGCCCGAAGCGGCGCCAGATGGACAGGGTTCAGTGGGAAGTCAGGCGCGAGCGGTGCCGGCTTGACGCGGCCGAGGCGCCCTGCGATGGCGACGCGCGCCTTATCGCCGACGACGTGATGAACCTCGTTAGGACAAGGCTCGAATCGCCGGAAGTCCGCCTTCGCGCGCGAGTGGTTTCCGAATGGCTTGCCGCGGTCGGCGCGGAGGCCGCGGCGCATGCCGTTCCGGGCCCGCTGCGCCAGGGCGTGCTGACCGTCGAAGTGGATTCGTCCGCCTGGCTGAACGAACTCTCGCGCATGCACAGCCGCTCCATGCTGTCGGGCATGCGTCAGCGCCTGGGCCCGAACGTTGTGCTGCGGCTGGCTTTCAGGGTGAATGCCGGGGCCGTGAAGGAGTGGCGCTCCCACGGAGAGTCGAACTCCGCTTCCCAGGATGAAAACCTGGTGTCCTGACCGATAGACGATGGGAGCGAAAAGACGCATAAAGCTATCACAATTGCGGCTCAAGGCAAAAATAAAATGTGAAAAAATGGATAATCATTGACGGCTACAACTTCCTGGGGCGGGTGCACAGCGGACTGGCCGTTCAAGGCCGGAGCATGGAGCAGTCGCGGCGGGACCTTGTCAGCCGGCTCGATTCGCTTGTGGGCGAACTGGCTTCCCGCATCACCGTTGTTTTTGACGGCGCAGGGGACGGCGGCGCCGGCGATGAGCCGTCCGCGGTGGATGTCAGGTATTCCCCGGCAAATAAATCAGCCGACGCGCTGATTCACCAGATGCTGCTCGCCGCGGAATCTCCGGACGCCGCCGTGGTGGTGAGTTCGGACCGCGTTGTGCGCGACGCCGCCGCCGCGGCCGGCGCGGAAAGCATGGGCGTTGCAGTTTTTCGCGATCTGATGATGGAATCAATTGCGGGCTTGCGCGGCCGGGCGGACAGGCGCGTCGAGGCCCGCTTCAAGCCGAGGCTCGGCGATTTTTTCCCGCGGGAATAAACCCTAATCTGAGAATCCCCTTGCCATGGCGCAGGGGAGGCCCTAGGATAACGCGCGTTTCCATCACTGAAGGCCGGAGTGGCGAAATGGCAGACGCACTGGACTCAAAATCCAGCGGTGGCAACACCGTGTGGGTTCAACTCCCTCCTCCGGCATCCTCTCACACGGGGGGCGAACCGTTGAGCGCCTGGACCGTGGCCTGACCGTAGCGATAATTGTCAAGGAGGGGGAGCGCCTTGGGATATCGAAATCGCTATCGGGATCGAAAGAAGAAGGCATGCGCGGGCCTCAAGCCGTGGCTGATTCGCCTTTTCGGCTCAGCCTGATACGCCGCCCGCCGATCATGAGAACCGAGGGCTCAGCCCCGGGCCGTTCCAGCGTTACTGCGGTCTTGTGCCCGCGCATTTCCACGCGCAAAATCGCGCCCCTGTAACATACGCGGAAGCGCAGCGCCTTCCAGGCCCGCGGAAGATGCGGCGCCAGGCGCAGAATGTTTCCATGCTGATACAGGCCGGCAAAACCCTGTATCACGGCCTGCCAGGTGCCGCCGAGGTTGGCAAAGTGCAGGCCGCTGATGGTGTTGAGCTGGATGTCGGCGATGTCGAGGTAGGCGCAGTCGCGGAAGTAGCGGTATGCCTCTCTCTTCATGCCCAGGCGCGCCGCCATGACCGCGTGCGGGGCATAGCTCAGCGAGCTGTCATGCACGGTCTTCGGCTCGTAGAATGCGTAGGCCGCGCGCATCTGGCCTGTCGTGAACATCCACGGCAGGAGGTTCATCATTGTGATCACGTCCGACTGCTTTGTGATCTGGTAATGCGCCATCGCCTCGTAGGGCAGGTTGCCGTCTATTACCCGCCGCCCGTCAGTCTTGCCGCGCTTCATGTCAAAAGGCGCCCTGTGCAGGTACATGTCGTCCTCAAGATAAAGGCCGCCCTTGCGGTCCCGGCAAATCAGGAGCCCGCGCGCGCTCCGCCTCCATGCGGCGGGCTCTCTGGCGTCCAACTTCAGGCGGACTGACAGCCTGCGCCAGGCCGCGGGATAACGCTTCTTCATGAGCACCATGGCTTCAAGGGCATAGCGGATGTTTTCCCGCGCCATCATGTTGGTGTAGCAGTTGTTGTTGACGATCACGTCGTATTCGTTGGGCCCGCGCACGGCCAGGATGTTGTGCGTCTTGCGGATCGGGTCGTAATAAATGCGGCTCTGCCAGAACCGCGCCGTCTCGACCAGGATTTCCGCGCCGTATCGCGCCATGAAATCGTCGTCGCCTGTCGCCTCCCAGTATTGCCGCAGGGCGTAGGCGATATCCGCCACGATGTGGATCGCGTAATAGGCGCCTACGCCCATTTCCGTTTCTTCGACGCCGTCGTCGCCGGACTTCCAAGCGTACATCGCGCCTTCGAACCAGAGGTCCCGCGCGTGGCGGCGGGCTTCCGGCAGGGTGCGGTGGCGGAAGCGCAGCATGGACCTTGTTGCGTTGGGCCGGGTGAAAGTGAAGAAGGGCAGCTTGAAAATCTCGTTGTCCCAGAACACCGAGCCCTCGTGCATTTCGCCGCTCAGCCCGCGCGCGCCGAGGCTGACCCGAGAGTCGTGCTCGGGGCAGGCCTGCATAAGCTGGAACAGGTTGAACCGCAGGGCGCGCTGGTCGTCAGGCGCCCCTTCAATTTCGATGTCCGCCATCTTCCACCTGGAAGCCCATGCCCGGCGGTGCGCGGAGAGCAGTGAGTCATAATCCATTCCTTTTTTCATGCTTTTCCGCAGCAGCGCCATGGCATTTCCATCGCGGGAAGTGAAGAAATGAACCAGCTTGCTCATCCGGGCAGTAGCATTCCGAGGGCATGTGAAAACAAACCGCTCCGCCGCCCGGCCGGGGAAAGCAACGGGCTTCCCGGCAACCGGCCCCTTCGGCCCCAGCATCCGCACCTCCTGGCCCTCTGCTATTCGGACTCCGCGCGGCAGCGTGGCCACCCTGGTTTCGATCATGCCGTCACGGCTGAACCGGGTTTCGAGATGCTGTCGGCCCGGCTGGATGGGGAGCGGCAGAGTTGTCTCCATGTTGTGCTGCCTGACGGACGCATCGATCCCGGCGGCAACCTCGATTCGCGCCGGGCCGTCAAGGGGCGTGATGCGCAGGCGCTGTCCGGCAAGATGCAGGTTGGCCGCGCTCACGAATCGCTCGAATTCAAGGCGGATTCGCGCTCCTCTCGAGCCCTTCCATGTAAAGGATCGGGCCATGGTTCCCCCGCGCATGTCAAGGGTCCGGAGATAACCCGAGATCCTGCGAGGGCGGACCAGAACGCTTTCGCCATCAACCTTTATTGACAGCCAGAATACGTTCGGGGTGTTGACCAGTTCCCGGTGCATGCCCTTCCATGCCTTCAGGGCGCCTTTCCCGAAAACGCCGGCCATGTAAATGCCGCCCAGTCCCTCCACGCCTTCCTGCTCTTCCTCGAAGAAGCCGCGGCAGCCCATGTAGCCGTTGCCAAGCGTGAAAAGGGCGTCCGTTCCCAGCC
Organism: Lentisphaerota bacterium; assembly: GCA_012514555.1. Taxonomy (GTDB): domain Bacteria; phylum Verrucomicrobiota; class Kiritimatiellia; order JAAZAB01; family JAAZAB01; genus JAAZAB01. The sequence goes on along the minus strand of JAAZAB010000282.1, from coordinate 15,888 downwards.
TCCGGTTGAAGGCGCAGGGTGTTTCCGTGAGTGTCCAGGAATCTGTCATGCGGGTTCTCCGGTTGAATGCATGAGGGCAACAAGGTCATTGTAATGGATATCGGCAAGGGAGGGAACAACCCGGTCCGCGCCGGGCAGCATTTCGGGCCGGCCTATCCCCACGGCTTTCATTCCGCCTGCATGTGCAGCCCGGATGCCCGCCAAGGCGTCCTCGAAAACCAGGCAGTCCGCCGGCGACACTTTGAGCCGCCCGGCCGCGGTCAGGAACACGTCCGGCGCCGGCTTGCCCCGCTTGAAGTCGTGGCCGGTGACAATGGCGGCAAAGCGGCCGGCAATGCCCAGGCGCTCCAGCACGGCCGCCGCGTTCTTGCTCGCGCTCGCGATGGCAATGGGAATGGAGTGCGCCTCCAGCTCCGACAGCAGGCTCAGGGAGCCGGGAAGGATGTCGGCAGGGGTTATGCGGCCGATCATTTCCGTGTAGTATGCGTTCTTACGGGCAGCCAGCTCGCTCATTTCCGCCGGGGAATAGCCGTGGTTCGGGCCGAGCACGATTTTCAGGCTGGACATCCTGTCAACACCGCGAGTGCGCGCGGCCTGGTCATCGGTAAACGGAATTCCCAGTTCGCGGGCCAGCCGTTCCCAGCCCATGCGGTGGTAGCGATCGGTGCTGACAATCACTCCGTCGAGATCGAATATGGCTGCCTTCAGCAGTGCCATGCGCAGGCTCCTGGTTGCGGCGGCTCATGATAGCCGCCGGCATCCGGCCGTCAACGCGAAATCCGCGATTTGCTGATTGACAATGCGCTGCTCATGATGTTGCATATAAGTTAATCGAAAGGGAGTCGAGGCTGTCCGCAAACGTGTTTTTCAAAAATCTGCCAACGGAGTTTCCATGAATCGGACACTGGCTTTTCTTGCCTTGATTCTGACCGTTTTCTCGGCTCCGGCCGCCACAAGCAGCGCCCTGCTGTCGCAGGTGAAATGCGATTTTACGGGCCTGGGACACGTGGAAGCCCTTGCGTTGCAGCCGGACGGAAAGGTGCTGGTCGGCGGATCCTTCGATTTTATAAACGGCCGGCCGCGCCGGAATCTTGCGCGGCTGACCCGGGACGGCGCCTTGGACGAGACATGGATGGCAGAGGCAAATGATTTTGTGTGCTCGATCGTTCCGGACGGCGACTACGTGTATGTGGCCGGCTATTTCAGCGCCGTGAACGACGCCGACCGCGTTGGCGTGGCGCGCCTGCGCGCGGAGGACGGCGCAATTGACGAAACCTGGAATGCGAATGTTGACGGCCCGGTCTTTGCCCTGGCGCTTGACGGGACGAATGTTTATCTCGGCGGCGGCTTCAGCGCGGTCGGGGGAGAGAATATCCGCGCCCTTGCAAGGGTGGCCCAGGCGGACGGGGCCGCTGACACAAACTGGGTTCCCGGGATTGATGAGGTGGTCTATGCCATACAGGTGGCTTCCAACGACGTCTACGTCGGCGGGGTGTTCGGTATGATCGGCGCGGACAGCGCTTCCAACCTGGGCCGGGTGAGCAAGGAAACAGGGGCCATGGACACCAACTGGCTGGGATCGGCGCAGGACGATGTCCTTGATCTTGCGATTGACGGCGACAAGCTCTACGTGGCGGGAGAATCGGAAGGGTCTGTCTATTTCCTGGCGATTCAGGGCAATTCCGGACTGGTCCGGCTTGATCTGAACACCGGCATCAAGGATACGAACTGGAATCCGCGAGTTGCGGGGACGGTGCGCAAGATTGCGGTGGAAGACACCGTCGTATATGCCGTGGGCGAGTTCGCCCGGGTAGGCTCGGCCTTGAAACGGAACATCGTGCGCATGGACAAGGCGGGTGGCGCGGCGGATATGTCCTGGTGTCAGGGCGCCGCCGATTATTGCTGCGCCCTTGCGTACGATGGCCGGGATTTGTACGTGGGCGGCCTTTTGAAGCTGATCGGAACGTCGGCCGTTTCCGGCATAGCCAGGCTGGATTCGGCCACTGGCGGCGCGGATCCGGATTTCGAGGCCTATTGCGAAACCCCCGCCGAGATCATGGCCCTGGCAAGGCAGGCGGACGGCAAAATCATCGTGGGCGGATATTTCCACCGCGCGGGCGGAGCGTTCCGCAGCAACCTGGCGAGGCTGTGTCCGGACGGCGCTGTGGACCCGGCGTGGGCGCCCGATCCGGATTCGGCCGTTTTCGACCTGGCCCTGGACGGAACCAATATTTACGCGGGCGGCGCCTTCTCGGTGATAGGCGGCCGGACGCGCGTCGGCGTCGCGCGCTTGAGTATGGAAGACGGGGCTGCGGACGCCGCTTGGGAGTCGCCGCTTGGCGGGTTCCCCATAACCGCGGCATCGGACGGCGGCTCGAAGACTGGCCGTGAAACGCACAAGTCGAACAAGGGCATCATCGGCGTCAATGTTGTGAACTCGCTCGCGGTTGACGGGGCGGCCGTCTACATCGGCGGCTTGTTCTTCACGGGCGGGGACTATCCGATGTTCTCCCTGGCCAAGCTCAGCAAAGTGAATGGTTCGGTTCTTACGGAATTCGATGCCCAGGTCAACGGGAACGTCAGCAGGCTGGCCCTCGATGGGAACAACCTTTATGTCAGCGGCCCTTTCAATTGGATCGGCGGTGAACCCCGCTGCGGCCTGGCCCGCTTGAACGCCGCTGACGGAACCGCCGACCCGGCCTGGGACGCCATGGCCGACGACGAGGCGGATGTCATTTCCGTTCATGGCGAAAGCTTGTACGTCTCCGGCTACTTCGATGAAATAGGGGGGCTGTCCAACACGTTTGGGCTGGCCCGGCTGAACAAAATCAGCGCGGCCGGCGATCCCGACTGGCTTCCGCTTGCGCCGCCCGAACCGGCCCCGTCTTTCAAGGCGCGATCGGGCATGAAAGTTCCCTATTATGGTCTGAACGACATCGCGATCAGCGGGTCCCATGTTGTCCTTGCAGGCGAGTTTTGGGAAATCGGCGGGGAAACGAATGCCGGCTTCCTGGCCCGGGTGAGCGTGACGAATGACGGGTGCGACAAGTCGTGGCTGCCCATGCCGGACCGGACATGCACCCGCCTGCTGGCGGTTGAGTCGGAGCTGTTCGCATGCGGCCTGTTTTCGGCCATGGCCGGCGCCCCGCGCCTGGGGTTCGCCAGGCTGTTTCTCGATGCTCCGCGCGCTTCCGCGGGCATTTCGGCCAGCAAGGGCAAGTTCACCGATAAGGTTGACGTGTCCTGGATGGAGTGCCCGGGCGCCGACGTTTATGAACTCTGGCGCTCTCTCTCGACGAATATCTCGTCGGCTTCGCTTCTCGCCGGGAACATTTGCGCCACCAACTTCAACGACACGTCCGCGCTGCCCGGGATAAATTACTATTATTGGCTGCGCGGCACGAACGGGCTGGGAGCCGGCGCCTTTGTCGGGCCCGAGTCCGGATGGCGCCGCAGCCGCGCGGGCCTGTGCGGGCAGATCGGCGACTACGACGGCGATGGCAGGAGCGACTTGGCCATATTCGACCAGACCCGCGCCCTGTGGTATGCCTATTCGCTGGCCGAGCCCGGCGGCATACTTGCCTGGGATCTGGCCTGGGGCGCGACCGGGGACATCACCGTGGTGGGCGACTATGACGGCGATTATGTCCACGACTGGTGCGCGTTTCATCCAGCGACCGTCTCGTGGTATGTCCAGTCCAGCGCGGGCGATGTTCTCGCATGGGACAAGCCGTGGGGTTCCCTTGGAATCGTGCCCGTGCCCGGCGACTATGACGGAGACGGGATCAGTGATCTGGCCGCTTATGTCAAGGAGGGCGGATACTGGTACATATGGTCGCTGGCCAACGGGGTGATCACCTGGGCGAACCCGTGGGGCTGGGCGCTCGCGACGCCCGTGCCCGGCGATTATGACGGCGACGGGAATAGCGATATGGCTGTCTATGACAGCGCGGGCGGCAACTGGTATGTCTGGTCGCTGACCAGGGAAACCGTCACCTGGGCTACCCCGTGGGGCGGGGGCGGAATGGTTGCCGTGCCCGGCGATTTTGACGGCGACGGCATGAGCGACCTCGCGGTGTATGACGCAGAACTGGGTAAGTGGTACGCTTATTCCCTGGCCGGCGGCGGCAGGACCCTTGTTTGGGAGCACCACTGGGGCATGCCCGGCACGATTCCCGTGCCCGGCGATTTCGACGGGGATGGCGCAAACGACTGGGCAGTGTATGACACGCTGAACGGGCAGTGGTATATCCAGCAGAGCTCCGACGGCCATGTTCTCGCATGGGAATTCCAGTTCGGCTACAGCGGGGTGATGCCCGTCACGTCCGCCGGCCGGTAGCCGGCGGGCCGGAACAGACCTGCCGGCCTTGCCGACCGGCGGTCGTCCCGGGTGAAATGCGCGCTTATTCCTGGATATGGAGGGCGGCCGGCCGCGACCGCCCCGTGATTATCCGCGTGTAAATCGCCGTTAGTAATTATTTGGGGCGATCTCGAAATAGGCCTGGGGGTGCTTGCAGACCGGGCACTGGGCGGGCGCCCCCGCGGCCTCGACAATGAACCCGCAGTTGCGGCAGCGCCACCTGGTCTTTTCAGGGCGCTGGAAAACGCGCCGGGCGCGGACGTTCTCGAGCAGTTTTTTATATCGCTCCCGGTGCTCTTTCTCGACCCGGCCGATTCCCTCGAAGGCGCGCGCAATCTCTTCGAACCCCTCTTCGCGGGCCTCGCGGGCCATGCGCGGGTACATTTCGGTTGTTTCTTCGTTCTCCCCGGCAGCGGCTGCCTCGAGGTTTGCAATCGTGTCGCCAACCCCGCCAAGGGCCTTGAAATGCAGTTTCGCGTGTTCCTTTTCCTGCTCCGCCGTCTCAAGGAACACCGAGGCGATCTGTTCGTAGCCTTCCTTCTTCGCCACGGAAGCGAAATACGTGTACTTGTTTCTGGCCTGCGATTCGCCGGCAAACGCTTCCTTGAGATTTGCCTCCGTGCGGCTCCCTTCGATCTTCATCGAGTCCTCCTTGTTTAGGGGTGGCTATCCGGTTTAGAGATTGTTTCTTGCGCGCGCCCGGGACAGCGATCCTGCGCTGTCAGAAGACAAACACCGGGCCGGCAAGGAGCGAGGTGTCGTCCGTTGTAGTGTGCTCCATGTAGTCGAAGCGAAGGACGGCGCCCAAGTGCCGGGTGAAGCCAGCCGTGAAGCGCACGTGAACATTGTTGTAGTCCTCGTCCGCCTCGCGGCTGTCCTGGTAGTAATACTTTGCGTTCAGGGCCAGCATGCGCCAGCGCCAGTCCACGGTAAGGCCGTAGAGGTACGAATCGTTGTCCGAGTCGCCGTGCATCGTGTAAATCCGCTCCCATGCGTACCCCGCGTAAGGATTGAATGTGAGCCCCCATTGACTGACCCTGAGCACGATGCCTGCCTTGGCCATCGGCACATGCACGTCAATGTCCTCGTTCGACGGCTTGATCTTGTGGTACAGGTGCCCCGCGCCCAGGTTCCACGTGACGGGCGCCTCGGGATTGCCGTAGACATTGGCGTGGAAAAAGTTGCCCAGCACGTCGGTGTCCCCGGCCGCTTCGGTGAAAAAAAGAAAATCGTTGACCACGAAGCGCGGGTGGGCGGCCATGACAAACAGTCCGTACTCCAGGGCGGTCTTGCCCATCGTGTTCACCTGGCCCGCGCGGTCCCGCTGCTTCAGGTCGTCATGATTCCACCCGACCAGGGGGCTCACCAGCCACATGACCGTGTTTTTCTCCGGGTCGGCGGTTTCCTCCCCGGCGCATTCCCGCGGGCAGGCAAGGAGCGCGGCGGCCGTGAGCAAAAGAAAGGCGGCAGAAGACCGTTTGTTCATCATGACATGGCTTTCCCGTTTTCGCCCGATTCTTCCGCCAGGAGATGTCCTTCCGGCGCAGTTGATTCCCCGGGCATGGATTGGAGCGATGTTTCAGGCTTCGACGTTTTGATCATGAGCAGGTGAATTGTGACGCAGGCGGCAATGCCAAGCAGAAGGCATCTTCCCCAGAATGGCTTCACCGCAAATACGGTTGCATGGCCGATGGCGGCCCACAAGAACAGGATTGTGAGCGCCTTCTGCCGGCGCGGAATGCCCCGGTTTTCACGGTAGTTCGTGATGTACCGGCCGCACCAGCGGTTGGTGGTGAGCCAGACATAGAACCGCCTCGAACTGCGGGCGTAGCATGCGGCGGCCAGCAGCAGGAATGGCGTGGTTGGCAGTACGGGCAGAAATATGCCGGCGAAAGCAAGCATGACCGACAGAGTGCCGGCTGCTTTCAACAGGCCTTTTTTGGCGCGAACAACTCCTTCGCGCCCGGGCTCGGAAAGAACTGCTGCGCCAGGCGGGCATTGTGCGGGGGGATTTTGCATTGAAACTGGAGGCCCGGCGCCTGGCGCCGGGCCCCGGATGAATCCTATTTGCCTGCTGCGCCAACCGGTAAGCGCAGCGCCTTGGCCACGCCCCTGCCATAGGCGGGATCCGCCTTGAGGCAGTTTCCGATATGGCGCTTCTTGATCATGTCCGGCACGCCGGCCATGGCGCGCGCTGTGTTCTCGAACAAGGCCCGACGCTGAACCGGGCTCATGAGGCGGAACAGTTTGCCGGGCTGGCTGAAGTAGTCGTCGTCGTCCTCGCGGAAGTTCCAGTGGTCCGCGGCCCCGTCCAGCCTCAGCGGCGGCTCGGCGAACTCGGGCTGCTCCCGCCATTCCCCATGGCTGTTCGGCTCGTACCCTATCGTCCGGCCCTTGTTGCCGTCCACGCGCATGGCGCCGTCGCGGTGGTAGCTGTGGAACGGGCAGCGCGGCGCATTGACGGGTATCATGTGGTGGTTCACGCCGAGCCGGTAGCGCTGGGCGTCGCCGTAGGAGAAAAGCCGGCCCTGGAGCATCTTGTCGGGCGAAAAGCCTATGCCCGGCACGATGTGGGCGGGATTGAAGGCCGACTGCTCGACCTCGGCGAAATAGTTTTCGGGGTTCCGGTTAAGCTCCATGACACCCACTTCGATCATGGGATAGTCCGCGTGGAACCAGACCTTCGTGAGGTCGAAGGGATGGTACGGGCAGTTCAGCGCTTCCATCTCCGGCATCACCTGGATGAACAGCTTCCAGCGCGGGAACTTCTTCGCCTCTATGCTCTCGAACAGGTCGCGCTGGTGGCTCTCGCGGTCCTTGCCGATGATTGCTTCGGCCTCTGCGTCGGTCAGGTTGCGGATCCCCTGCTGGGTCCTGAAGTGGAACTTGACCCAGAACCGCTCGTTCGCCGAGTTGAGCATGCTGAACGTGTGGCTGCCGAAACCGTGCATGTGCCGGTAGGAATAGGGAATGCCACGGTCGCTCATGAGGATGGTGACCTGGTGCAAGGCTTCAGGCAGGGAAGTCCAGAAATCCCAGTTGCTCGCGGCGCTGTGCATGTTGGTGCGGGGATCGCGCTTGACAACGTGGTTCAGGTCGGGAAACTTGAGCGGGTCCCGCAGGAAGAAAACCGGCGTGTTGTTGCCGACGAGGTCCCAGTTGCCCTCCTCCGTGTAGAACTTCATTGCAAAGCCGCGTATGTCGCGCTCGGCGTCAGCGGCGCCGCGCTCGCCAGCCACCGTCGAAAAGCGGACGAACATGTCCGTCTTCTTGCCCACCTTGGAGAATATCCGGGCCTTGGTGAAGCGGGTGATGTCGTGCGTCACGGTGAACGTGCCGTAGGCGCCTGAGCCCTTTGCGTGCATGCGCCGCTCGGGTATCACTTCGCGGTCAAAGTGCCCCAGCTTTTCCAGGTACCATGCGTCCTGGAGAAGCTGAGGGCCGCGGGGGCCGGCTGTCATTACGTTCTGATTGTCAACCACGGGCGCTCCCGCGGCGGTTGTCAGTTTCCGCTTTCCGGACTCCGGCGACTTGCCCTTTTTCATCATATGCCTCCTCTGCATGGTTTGTGATTGAGTTCCGCCACCAGCGTCACTTCTTCCCGCATCTCCCGCAGCGCCCGCGCACTTCCACGCGAACTGACTCCACGGCGCCCATTGCGGCCGCCTCCGGCGGCGCTTTCAGGAAAGACGGGGCGCTTCCAGCCACATCCAAAACGCGCCCGCATCGCGTGCACACGAAGTGAACATGACTGCCCATGTCCGCGTCGAACCTCGCCCTGTCTCCGATGGTGCAACAGCGCGAGATGACGCCCTTGGATTCGAAAAGCCGCAACGCCCGGTAGACGGTGTCCAGGGAAATGGCCGGTATTCGCTTTTTGACCCCCTTGAACACAGCCTCCGCGCAGGGATGCTTTGAACTGCCGGCCAGCTCGCGGTATATCTCCGTCCGCTGGTGCGTGGCAATTACCCCCTTTTGCCGGCACATGCCGGCAAATTCTGCCATGCGGCGTTTCAAATCTTGCCCGTCCATATGCAATCCATGTCCTTAAATAATTACTAACAAATCGTAATAATACTGCATTCGACTGGACATGCAACATTATTTTTTCACGTTACTTTTTCAACTGCCGCCGTTTGCCGGGCGCGATCTTGGTTTACAGGCTGATCCGAGCCTTCCGATTTCCACGGGTTGAACCTTCTGCTTGTTAGCGCCGCGCCAATATGCGACAGTAAGGGACGAGACGCGCGTCATCACGGACGAAGAACGGGACTTCATCATCAACTGCGACATCAAGTGCCGCATGGGCCGCGACGGCGGCGAGGGGGAGTGAGTGTGAGGATGCCGGAGGAAAACGGAGGGCGGCCTGCGGATCAGCCCGATCGGACGGATCATTTGTGGCGCCACACCGGCCGCAAGAAACTCCGGCCGAGCGGCGGGTACCGCAAGACCGCGAGCTTCCAAACCTCTACGATCATTTACGATGCCGCTTGGTGGTTCTGCGAGAAGTTCCTCGATCCGCGTTCGAGGACCGTGGACCAGATGGTGCAGGCGGCGCGGTCCGGTCGGCAGAACATCGCCGAGGGCAGCCGCGCCTCGGCGACCTCGTCGCAGACCGAGCTGCGCCTGCTTAACGTGGCGCGCGCCAGCCTGGAGGAACTGCTGCTCGATTTCGAGGACTTCCTGCGTCACCGGCGCTTGCCGCAATGGGCGCCCGACGGCCCTGAGGCGCGGGCGGTGAGGGAAGTGCCGCGGAAATTCAGGAATGATCGGTCGGATCGGTCTGATCTGACGGATCTGACAGATCAACAGCGATGGGCGCTTTACGCTGCGTGGTTGGAGCATGCCGACCCCGCCGTACGCGCCAACGCGCTGATCTGCCTGATCAACCAGGCGAACTTCCTGCTTGACCAGCAGATCGCAGCAGTGGAGGCGCAGTTCGTCGAGGGCGGCGGCTACAGCGAGCAACTTGCTGCCGCGCGCCTGGCTGAGCGGGATCGGCGGAAGCGAGATCCGTCTGATCCGACTGATCCGGCGGATCATATTCCCTCCTGTCCGCAATGCGGGAAGCCCCTGGTCCTGCGCACGGCCAAGACCGGCAAGAACGCCGGCCGGCAGTTCTGGGGCTGCTCGGGCTATCCCAAGTGCAGGGGAACGCTGCAACCGTGATGGAATTTCTGTCCAACTGCCTGTTGCTCGACCTTGAAACTACACAGCAGGGGCTGATCCTGAAGATCGGCGCCGCGCTCGGAGACCGGGAGTTCCTGCGCAGCGGCCGATTCGATCACGGCGAGGCCGCTTTGGAATTGAGCCGGTTTGCGGAGACGGCGTCCTGCGTGGCCGGGCACAACATCGTCCGGCATGACCTTGCCGTGCTGGCCGACGTCAACCCGGCCTCTGCGCTCCTGAGTTTGCCGGCGGCGGATACGCTGTTCCTGTCGCCCGTCTGCTTCCCTGAGAATCCGTATCACAGGCTGGTGAAAGACTACAAGCTGGTGTCCGAGTCGCTGAACGACCCGGTAGCCGACGCGCGGCTCGCCGGGACCCTGCTCGCCGAAGAGATAGAGTCCCTGCGGGGCATGGCGCAAGCGGCGCCGGACGTGTTTTGCTGCCTGCGCTTTCTTCTTTGCCGGGACACCGGAGGCGACACGCGCGTGGCCGAGGGCATGAAGCGTGTCTTCGAGGAGGCAGCCGGACCGGCATCGCCCGCGGAACCGGAAGGCAGAGCCATCTTGTCGGCCCTGATAGGCCGGATGGCGTGCCGCACCGCCGTGAGGTTCCTTTCGGAAAGCGACTTCAGCACCGGGGAAGCGCGCTGGGCGCTGGCCTACGCCCTGACCTGGCTGCGTGTCGCGGGCGCCGACTCGGTGCTCCCACCCTGGGTGCGCCTTCACAATCCACTGGTCGTCCCGCTCATGGCCCGGTTGCGGGATGTGCCCTGCGACGATCCTGCCTGCGCGTACTGCCGTTCCGTTCACGACCCCGAAACGCAACTCAAGCGCTTTTTCGGGTTCGAGGGCTTCCGTCCCACGCCCGCGGATATTGACGGCGGGAGCCTCCAACGGAGAATCGTGCTGGCCGGAATGCGCAACGAGTCGCACCTTGCGATCATGCCGACCGGCGGCGGGAAGTCGCTGTGCTTCCAACTTCCCGCCCTGGCGCGCAGCCTGCGGCGCGGGCAGCTGACGATCGTCGTGTCGCCGCTCCAGGCGCTGATGAAGGACCAGGTTGACGGACTCGTCCGGCGCACGGGCATGCATGGCGCGGCGGCGCTCTACGGCCTGCTGACGTCGCCTGAGCGCGCGGAGGTCTTGCGCGGCGTGCGCACGGGCTCCGTTTCCTTGCTGTACGTGGCGCCCGAGCAGGTGCGCAGCCGCGCGTTCCGCAACGCCGTTCTCCAGCGCGAGATCGGCTGCTGGGTGCTGGACGAGGCGCACTGCCTCTCCAAGTGGGGCCACGATTTCCGCCCGGATTACCTCTATGTAGGCCGGTTCATCCGGGAACTGGCCAGGGACCAGGGGGGCGCGCTGCCGGCCATCGCGTGCTTCACGGCGACGGCCAAGAAGGACGTCATCGCCGAGATCGTCGAGTATTTCCGCCGTGAGACAGGCGCGGAACTTATCCGCTATGCGGGCGGGGTCGAGCGCGACAACCTCAACTTCGAGGTCCAGACCGTGGGCCGGCACGCGAAACTTCCCAGGGTTGACGATCTGCTGCACGAGCGGCTCTCGCCGGACGGAAGCGGCAGCGCGGTCGTGTTCCGCGCGACGCGCCAGGCGGCGGAGGAGACGGCCGGGTTTCTTGCCGGGCGCGGGTGGGCGGCCGAGCGCTTCCACGCCGGCCTTTCCGCGCCGGAAAAGAAGCGCATCCAGGACTCTTTCCTGGCCGGCGAGGTGCGGGTCATCTGCGCAACGAACGCTTTCGGAATGGGAATAGACAAGGATGACGTCAGGCTGGTCGTCCATGCCGAGATTCCCGGGTCGCTGGAAAGCTATCTCCAGGAGGCGGGGCGCGCAGGCCGCGATCGCAAGCCGGCCGATTGCATACTCCTCTACGACGAGGATGACTGCGAGCAGCAGTTCCGGATGGGCGCCCTGTCCGAGCTGAGCCCCCGGGACATCCAGCAGATACTCCGGGGCCTCCGCAAGGCCGCGCGGTCGCAGCAGACCGACGAAGTGATTATCACATCGGGCGAACTGCTCAGGGATGAGGACGTGGACACGAGTTTTTCGCCGGAAGACCGGGCGGCCGACACCAAGGTCCGGGCGGCCGTGTCATGGCTCGAACGCTCCGGCTTCATCGAGCGCAACGAGAATCGGACAAACATCGTTCAGGCCCGCCTGCTCGTCAAGTCCATCGAGGACGCGCGGGCGCGCCTGGCCGGCCTTGACTTGTCCGGGCGGGAGGCCGGCCTGTGGCTCGCCATTGTCCGCGAGATGCTTAACGCAGGGCAGACCGATTTTCTGTCGGTGGACGACATAGCGGCGCTGCCCGAGTTCCAGTCCTGGATGAAGGCGTCGAAAACGGAGGTTCCTGAGCTGATGGTGCGCGAGAGACGAAGCCAGGAGTACTTGAGCGCCAAGGTGCTCAAGGTCCTGGACTCGATGATGGGCGTGGGCGTCCTGAGAAAGGACACGCTGCTCACGGCGTTCGTGCGCTACAAGGTGGCGGACCACTCGGGGATGCGGCTCCAGCGGGCGCTTGGCGCCGACCGCGAGCTTTTGAAGCTGCTCTCCGAGCAGGCGCCGGACCCCGAAGGCTGGATGCCGATTAACCTGCGCCTTGTCAATGACGCCCTGCTCGCGCGCGGCGCGGAATGCTCGATGGAAATGCTCCGGCAGCTTCTGCGCAGCCTTTCCGAGGACGGGCGCGGCTTCTCCGGGCAGGCCGGCAGCATAGAGCTGCGACACGTCGGTCACGACTCATATCGCGTGCGGGTCCGGCGGGAGTGGGCGCAGGTCTCGGAGATCGCGGAGCGGCGCCGGCGCGTCGCCGGACTGATGCTGGAGGAACTCCTGCGCGGCGTGCCGGCCGGCACGCCGCCCAAGGCGGACCTGCTTGTGGATTTCACCTTTGAGGCCATGGGGTCGGCCCTGAACCGGGAACTGGCCCTGCGTTCCGACATCCGCGACGTCCAGGCGGCAATCGAGAGGGGGCTGATGTTTCTGCACGAGCAGAACGTCATCATCCTGCAGAAGGGCCTGGCCATCTTCCGCTCCGCCATGACGATCAGGATGCTTCCCGAGGCTGGCGGGCAGCGCTACACGGCGGAGCACTATGACACGCTCCAGCACCACTACAGGGAACGCATTTTCCAGGTCCACGTGATGAACGAATACGCCCGGTACGGACTCCAGAAGATCAAGGCCGCGCTGGAACTGGTCGTCGCCTACTTCACGATGGATAAAGAGGCTTTCATCCGGCGTTTCTTCGGCGGCGCCCGGGACCTGCTGGAGCGCGCCACCACGGCGCGATCGTTCCGCGCCATCGTGGACTCGCTGGGCAACCGCGACCAGGTCCGCATTGTCACGCAGCCGCCCGGCAGGAACCTGCTCATCCTTGCCGGCCCCGGATCGGGCAAGACGCGGACCGTCGTGCACCGATGCGCTTATCTCCTGCGGGTCAAGCGCGTCCGGCCCCGCGCAATCCTGGTCTGCTGCTTCAATCACCGCGCCGCCCTGGACCTGCGCCGGAGGCTCTCGGCCCTGGCCGGACGGGATGCCCTTGGAGTCGTGGTCCAAACTTATCACGCCCTTGCTTTGCGCATCCTGGGGCTGTCCTTTCGGGGAGCGGCCGAGCGCGACGTCAAGGGTGTGGACTTCGATGGGATTATTACGGACGCCCTGGCCGTGCTGCGCGGGGACACCGCGGTTCCCGGCGTCGAACCCGACGACGTGCGCGACCGGCTCCTGGCGGGATTCGAACACATCCTCGTGGACGAATACCAGGACATTGACGCGCCTCAATACGAAATGATCAGCCTCATCGCCGGCCGGACAATCAAAGACGGGGATCGCAAGCTGTCCATCCTGGCCGTCGGGGACGACGACCAGAGCATTTACGGGTTCCGCGGCGCGAACGTCGAGTTCATCCGCAGGTTTAAGGATGACTACGCGGCGGACATTGCGCGCCTGGTCGAGAATTACCGTTCCACGCGGCACATCATTGAGGCGGCGAACCGGCTGATCGCTCACAACCGGGACCGCATGAAGACAAAACACCCAGCCCGCATAGACCAGGGGCGCGGACTGCTTCCCGCCGGCGGGGTATTCGGGGATAAGGACCCGCTGACCCGCGGCCGGGTGGCGCTGGTGGAAGTGGGCGACATCCGCGGCCAGGCCGCGGCCGCGGTTCGCGAGATTCGGCGGCTGAAGGAGCTGGGTGCGGCGCACTGGGATGACATCGCGGTGCTCTCGCGCACGCGGCGGGACCTGGCTTTCGTGCGCGCGGCGGCGGAGGCCGAGGGGATCCCCGTCTCATGGCCCCTGGACCGTGGCAAGATCCCGCCTTTGCACCGCATCCGCGAAGTCCGGCAGGCCATGGCCGCGCTGGCGAACGAAGGCGGCGCCGCGCGAGCATCGGAACTTGCGATCAAGCTCGGATTTTCCCCTGATATCCCGCCCGCGAATTCATGGTCGGCCATGGTGAGGGCCATCATTGACGACTGGGCCTGGGAAACCGCCGGCGAACCCGCGCCCGTCCATGCGTTTGTAGAGCACATGTACGAGTCCCTGGCCCAGCGCCGCCGCGACGAGCCCTTCGGCGAAGGCGTGATCCTGAACACCATCCACGCCGCCAAGGGGAAGGAGTACGCGCACGTCCTGCTCTGCGGCGATTGGTCGGGGGCCAAGCCAGCGGATATCGAGGAGGAGCGCCGGGTGCTCTACGTGGGCATGACCCGCGCCCGCCACACCCTGGCGATCTTTCGGCGGATGGACAGCCGAAACCCCTTTGCCGGCGACCTCGCAGGACCCTGTTTCGCATCCCGCCGGGAGAGCGGCGCCGGCGCGGAGGCGGACTTGCGGGGACACGACTACGTGCTCCTCGGGCTGGACGACGTTTTCCTCGACTTCGCCGGCAGGTGCGCCGCGCACGATCCCGTTCATGCCGCGCTGGCCGCTCTCCAGCCGGGCGATTCCCTGAACCTTTGCGCGAACGGCGAGCGCCAGCTGCTGGTCAATCCCGGGGGCACGGTCGTCGCCCAGTTTTCCGCCGACGCCGCGAAGCGATGGAGAGACAGGCTCTCCACGATAGAGCGGGCTCGCGTTGTATGCATGATCGCCAGGCTGCGGGGCGACTGCCGCGAATCCGAGTACAGCCTTCAACTGCGGACGGACAAATGGGAAATCCCGGTCTGCGAACTGGCTGTCGCGACGGATGATACCCGGTAGGAATGCGTCCCGTGCGCTTGCGCTCCCGAGTTTTTCATGCGCTATGACGAGAGGCGCGCGGAAGAGTGAACCCTCGAACGGGGGACAGTCAGGAAACTCTTGAAAAAAAAGGCCGGAACACATGTTCCGGCCCTCAAACAGGTAGCGGGGGTTGGATTTGAACCAACGACCTTCAGGTTATGAGCCTGACATAAATACCGCACAAAACCTTGTAAATAAAGGACTTTATCGGGACTTTGCGTCCTGTGGGTGCGATTGTGGGTGTTTTTTCCTTGCCTTCTGTTGCTCTTTGTTGCAAACTCCCCTTGTCGGTTAAAAAAGGAGGCGCGACATGGGGCTCATGTTGAAGCAACAACGCGACGGAACCTTGCGGCCGCACTGGTACGGGGTTTATACAGAGGGCGAAAAACGGAAGGTTGTCAACCTGGACGTTAAATGGAAGGGAACGCCGCCGGCGTCTGGCCGAGTGGGCGATGCGGGCGATCCCGTCTTTGAGAGAAGCCGCGAAAAAGCCGAGGAAGCGCTTGCTGTTTTCGTCGAGGACGCGGGGCGAAAAGGGCGAGTTGAAAACCTGACCGAACGCCTGATTGAATCCAAAACCGGCCGACATGTTGAATATGCCGCGATTGCCGACTTGCCCGCGCGCTGGCGCAACCTGGGCCGCGAGACGGCCGCCGGGGAAGCATACCTGAAAGGATGCGACGCCGCTTTCAAGCGTTTTATTGCTTTCATGGAGACCCGGAACCCGGCCGCCGGCAAGCTGTATGAAGTGAGACCCGAAGACGCCGCCGCATATATGGCCGCCCTTCAGGCCAGCTTCGCCCGGAAGACGGTCCGCGACAATGCCAAGCTGTTAAACAAGTCTTTCGAGCGCTTTCTGCCAGTTGGCGCCGCGAATCCCTTTGCCGGTTTTGTGGGCCGCCGCGCGAATGGCGAAAGCGAGACGATACACCGGAAGCCCTTCACGCCCGAAGAACTTCAAGCCCTATGGCATGCCGCCCGCGATGATGACTTCATGTATCCGCTGATTGTAGCGGCCGCGTGTTCGGGCATGCGCCGGGGCGACATTTGCCGCCTGAAGTGGCGCGACGTTGACTTCCGGGAAAATATGCTTGCCGTCAAAACTTCAAAGACCGG
>JAAZAB010000281.1 GCA_012514555.1 Lentisphaerota bacterium | reverse complement strand
GTATCGTTTTGAAGACAGCGTGGCCTTTCTGCTCGATTACTGGCGCGCGCGCACGGCTGAAGAGCGCAGCTAGCGCGGCGCTGCGCCAAGAACGGCGCCGGAGGCCCTCCGCCAGAATGCCATGTCCCCGGCCTCCGTATGCGCGGCAAATCGCGCCACACCGTGGCGCGCTACAGAAGCACTCTTGCGTCGTTGTGTGCCGCACACTAGCGCCGCACGGTGTGCGGCGGATCGCGCCACACCGTGGCGCGGCTACAGAAACCGGGTTACACCCCGGCCGCGTTCCCCCTGGAGGGCGGACGGCCCCGGCCGCCGGGAATTGCCGGGCGGCGTTTTTTAGCCGGGGCCGGCAAAGCGGGGTCTTGGCAAAGAACGGCGGCGGCCCATGCTTCGCCGGAGCGGCTTCGCAGGGCAAAGCCCGCCGCCCTCCATGGCTTTCCTGGCGCAGACTTAGC
Organism: Lentisphaerota bacterium; assembly: GCA_012514555.1. Classification (GTDB taxonomy): domain Bacteria; phylum Verrucomicrobiota; class Kiritimatiellia; order JAAZAB01; family JAAZAB01; genus JAAZAB01. Next base: position 2,177 of record JAAZAB010000281.1, on the reverse strand, counting down.
AGCGAACCGCGTTTCCACCCTTTTCGCTTGTCGGCAGGCGCCGCGTCTGGCACTATTTGGGCGCTGATTCATTCATGGCACAGGGGCTGGCGCGCTAATGATCATAACACAGACACCCCATCGGATATCCTTTTTCGGCGGCGGCACCGATTACCCGGGATATTATCTCAAACACGGCGGAAAGGTCCTGGGCGGGGCAATTGACAAGTACTGTTACCTCAACGTCCGCCGGCTTCCCCCCTTTTTCAAGCACAAGCACCGGATAGTCTATTCGCTGCAGGAGAACGTCAACGAGCTTTCCGAGATTCGGCACCCGTCGGTGCGCGAGACGTTGAAACACCTGGGAATCGAATACGGGGTTTCCATCCACCATGACGGCGATATCCCGGCTTTCAGCGGCATGGGCTCGAGCTCGGCATTCACCGTTGGGCTTCTAAACGGCCTCATGGCCCTGGACGGCAGGATGATCTCCAAACACGACCTGGCCATGGAGGCCATTTTCATTGAGCAGCAGCTCATCAAGGAGAATGTCGGCTCCCAGGACCAGACCTTTGCGGCGCATGGCGGCTTGAATTTAATCAAGTTCCTTGTCAACGGCGAAATAGTGGTGACCCCCGTTGTCATGCCGCGGGACCGGCTTGCACAGCTTGAGTCCCGGCTCCTGCTCTTCTTCTCGGGCACGGACCGCATCGCCTCCGACGTGGCCGCCGAGCAGGTGTCGAACATGGGGCGGAACGAGGAGACGCTGCACCAGATGAAAGCCATTGTCGACGAGGGACTCCGCATCCTCACGACGCCGGAGATACCCCTGGTCGAGTTCGGCAGGCTCCTCCACCGAAACTGGATTCTGAAAAGAAAACTGTCTTCGCGCATTTCCACCCGCGGCGTGGACGAAATGTACGACAAGGCGCTTGCGGCGGGCGCAACCGGCGGCAAGCTGCTCGGCGCGGGCGGCGGCGGGTTCGTTCTTATTTTTGTCGAGCCGGAATGCCGGGCCTCGGTTTGCGGCGCGCTCGCGGGCTACATCCGCATCCCGGTCAAGTTCGATTTCAACGGCTCGAAAATCATCGTCTACCAGCCAGACAGCCTCGGTTGAAACGGGAACAGCCCATGCAGCTCAACATCCCGCTGATGCACAACAACATTGTCCGTCAGGACCTCGACGCGGTCATCGCTTTTCTTGGCGGCGCGCCCAGGCTTACGCAGTCGGACCAGGTGTCCGCGTTCGAGCGGGAATGGTCCGAATGGCTCGGCGTCAGGCATAGCGTTTTCGTGAACTCGGGCGCGTCGGCCAACCTGCTCACGATGACGGTGCTTCGCCACCTTCGCGGGGCCGGGGACGTGATTGTGCCGACCCTGGCGTGGGTCTCGGACATCGCCTCCGTCATCCAGTGCGGCTTCAACCCGGTGTTTGTGGACATTGATCCGAGCCATCTCGGCATGTCCGACGGGCAGGTCATAGCCAGGCTGACCCCGGCAACAAAAGCCGTTTTCATCACGCATGTGCAGGGCTTCAACGCGCTTTCCGACCGGCTCCTCGCCGAACTCGGGCGCCGCGCCATTCCGCTTATCGAAGACGTGTGCGAGTCGCACGGGGCCACGCACAACGGCAGAAAGCTGGGCAGTTTCGGATTGATCTCCAATTTCTCGTTCTATTACGCCCACCACATGAGCACGATCGAGGGCGGAATGGTCTGCACAGACGACCCGAAGATTCACCAGTACATGCGAATGGCCAGGTCGCACGGCATGGTGCGGGAGTCAACCGACGCCGGATTGCGCGCCGGCTTTCTTAAGGACAACCCGGAGCTGAACCCGGATTTCATTTTTGCGCTTTCCGCTTTCAACATGCGGAACACGGAAATCGGCGCCGTGCTCGGGCGCAGCCAGCTCAAGCGGCTCGACGAAAACAACCGGCGCCGGCGCCAAAACCTGGAGACATTCCTGGCGCACATCTCCGCCGCCCGCTACAGGACCGGGTTCAGGGTCGAAGGCAGCTGCAATTATGCGTTTCCCCTGGTGATCAGGAAGGCGGACTTCGCGTTCCGGGCCCGCCTTGAAGCTGCGATGAAAGAAGCCGGCGTGGAATTCCGTCGCGGCAGCTCTGGAGGCGGCAACCAATTGCGCCAGCCTTACCTGCGCGGACTGGTTCCCGCGGGCGAGCACGCGCGTTATCC
>JAAZAB010000280.1 GCA_012514555.1 Lentisphaerota bacterium | reverse complement strand
GAAAGAGCAATCGAATATCCAATATCCAACAAGGAACTCCCAATGTTCATCGGATTCCTTGGATATTGGATGCTCCGTTCAACCCCTATTCACGCAGGCAGGAGATAATTTGGAAAGCAGGAAAGCAGGAAGGAAAAGGCCCCTGCCTCCTCTCTTTTCCTGATGTTCCTGATTTCCTCATTCAACCTATATGGAGCAGTTTCGATTTCGATAGCGATTTTCCTCTCTCCCAACTCAAAACCCAAAACTCAAAACTTCTCCCCCCCCTCTCTCCTCTCCCCTATATCCTATCCCCTCGTCCTCGAACTCGGTTATCCTGAATTCTCTCCAAAGAAAGAAACCTCACATGCGAATTCATCTTCTGCCTTTATTCCTCCTCCTCTCCGCCATGCCTTTGCATGCGCAGGTTTCCAGCGCCCCGGTAATGATGGCGCCCACCCAGGTGGTTAGCGAAGCCCTGGCCTACAGCCCGGCGCTCAAGTCCGCAGCCGAGGAAGTGGCTGCCGCCGAGGCGGTCCGCGGCCAGGCCCGGGCCGCCGGCCTGCCCTCGCTCGACGCGGACGGGCGCGCCGCGTTTTACGAGGGGCTCCAGGATTTCCAGTTGGGGCCGGACATGACCATGCCGGCGGTGGACAACCGCTACGCCGCGGGCATCGGCATTACCCAGCCGCTTTTCACCGGCGGGCGCATTTCCGTCCGCAAGCGCATGACGGACGACCGGCGCCACGGCGCGGAATCGGACCTGCTCGCGCGCAGGTCGGACGTCATCCACCGGGCGCTGATCGCTTACTGGTCCTGGTCCAAAGCATACTATGCGGCCGAGCCCCTGCAAGCCGCGGTCCGGTGGATGGAAGCCCACGAAGCGGACATCCGCAATCTCTACAAGGCCGGGCTGGCCACGGAAAACGATGCGCTCTCAACCAGCGTCCGCCTGGATGAAACACGGCTGAAACTCGAGCAGGCGCAGCGCCATGTGCATCTGACACGGGCCATGCTCGAACGCCTGACAGGGCGCGAACTTCCCGACCCGGCCATGCCGCAGCCGCCGGAAATTCCGGCCGCGCCCGGGACGGGCAGCGCGGAAGCCTGGATCGGATGCGCGCTGACCAACCGCGACGACCTGCAGGCCCGCCGGTTCGACTGTTCCGCGCTCCAGAAAAACATCGCCATTCAGCGCGCCGGCTATTACCCGCAATTGTCCGCCAACGCCCGCTATGAAATCGGGCGCCCGAATCAGCTCGACATACCCCCCATGGATGAATGGAACGATGACGCCTGCCTGGCGGTTTTCGCCTCCTGGAATCTTCTCGACTGGGGCTTGACCCGGGCCAGGGTGGCCGAGGCCCGCGCCCGCGCCAGCCAGGCAATGCATTCCGCGCAGGAGCTGAACGATCAAGTCGTTTACGAAGTTCGCATGGCCGTGATCAACCTGGAAAACGCGCTGACCCGCCTGCGCGTGACCCGGCGTGCGGTCGCCAGCGCCGAACTTGATTTGAAGGCCGCGACAGACCTCTGGAAGAACGGCATGGCGCGGCATTCCGACGTCCTGGACGCACAGTCGCGCCTGACCGAGGCCGGCTTCGAGCAAATCTCGGCCGCCGGCGACGCGGCGCTGGCCCGCACGGAGCTGGATCACGCCGCGGGCACACTTTCCGCGCAGTGGCCAATCGCCGCCCAATGAATCCGGAACCGAACATACCGCCCGCGATCGACGTAAAGGGCCTGACCAAGCGGTTCGGCCGGTTCACGGCCGTGGACAACATCTCCTTCCGCGTGGCGCCGGGCGAGATTTTCGGATTCCTGGGCCCGAACGGCGCGGGAAAATCCACCACGATCCGCATGCTGTGCGGCCTGCTCTCGCCGAGCGCCGGCGCCGCCCGGGTCGGCGGGCTCGACATCAACCGCGAGCCGGAACAAGTCCGGGCCCGGCTCGGTTACATGTCCCAGAAGTTCAGCCTGTACCGCGACCTGACCGTGGAGGAGAACATCGCCTTTTTCGGCGGCATCTATGGCTTGGCGGGCGGGCGCCTGCGCGATCGCGAAGCTGCTGTGATCGCCATGGCAGGCCTGGCCGGACTCGAGGGGCATTTGACCGGAACCCTGTCGGGCGCGCTGCAGCAGCGCCTTGCGCTCGGCTGCGCCCTGCTGCATGAACCTCCAATCCTGTTCCTGGACGAACCGACAAGCGGGGTGGACCCGATCTCGCGCCGCATGTTCTGGGACCTGATCCAGGGCATGGCGGCCCAGGGCACAACGGTGCTCGTCACCACCCATTTTCTCGACGAAGCTGAGTTCTGCGGCCGGATCGGAGTCATCGCCGGCGGCCGCCTCATCGCCCTCGACACGCCCGCGGCCCTCAAGCGGAACGCGATTGACGAGGATGTCTTCGAACTTGCCCTGCCCAACCCGGCCGGGGCGCGCGAACGCCTGCGGGATGTGGACGGCATCCTTGCTTCCGCCTATTTCGGGCAGAAGCTGCATGTGTTTTGCCGCCGCGGCGCCTTCACGGGCGACACGCTGCGCCAGGCCGCGGCCCGGGCCGGCCTGGCGCCGGACGCCGCGGCGGCGATCCCGATCCGGCTGGAAGACGTCTTCATCCGCCTTGTGGAGCGCCGGCCATGATGCGCCTGTACGCCATTTTGACGAAGGAATTCCGGCAGATCCTGCGCGATCCGCTCTCGCTCGGCATGCTGATAGCCGTGCCCGCGCTGCTGCTGATCCTTTACGGGTACGCGCTGTCGTTCGATGTCCGGCATGTGCGCATAGCCGTGCTGGACGAGGATCGCACGCCGCAAAGCCGGGCGCTGCTGGACAGCCTGTTCCAGAACCCCTACTTTGACCGCAAAGGCACGCTCGCCTGCCTGGCGGAAGCCGGCGACTGGCTCCGGCGCGGCACGGCCCGCGCGGTCCTGGTCATTCCCCGCGGACACGCGGCCGCGCTGGCCCGCGGCGAAACCGCGCCCGTCCAGGCGCTGGTCGACGGCTCGGACGCCAACAGCGCCGGCGTGGTGATCGGCTACCTGGACGCGCTGGCGGACCGTTTCAATCTTGCCGCCCCGGGCAGGGCGCAAGTTCCGCCGGGCCCGTCAATACGGCTGGAGCCGCGCTTCTGGTTCAACCCCGGGCTTGACAGCGCCCACTTCCTGGTGACGGGCCTGATCGGAATGCTGATGATGCTTTCGGCGGTCATAGCCACTTCGCTATCCATCGTTCGCGAAAAGGAACGCGAGACCATGGAGCAAATCCGCGTTTCTCCGGCGCGCCCCTGGGAGCTGATCATTGGCAAGCTCCTCCCTTATATTCTCATATGCGTCCTGACCATGGCCATGGTCATGCTGCTGGGCCGGATCCTGTTCGGCGTGACCATGCGCGGCTCCTACGCGCTGCTTTCGCTGGCCACACTGCTCTTCCTCTTCGCCGCCCTGGGCATGGGCCTGCTGATTTCATCGGCCACAAGGTCGCAGCAGGAGGCGTTTCAAATCGCCACCATGACAACCCTCATTCCGGCCTTGACATTGTCCGGCCTTATTTTCCCCATTGCAAGCATGCCGGCCCCCGTCCGGGCCGTCACGCTGCTGGTCGTTCCGCGCTATTTCACGGAGGCGCTGCGCGCCATCATACTGAAGGATGCGCCGGCGGCCGCGATCTGGCCCAGCCTGCTGGGCATGCTTGTTCTCGGGATCCTGTTCAACCTGCTGGCCGCACGAAACATGGCGAGGGCCCGGTGAACTCACGGCGCATCGCATGCCTGTTTAGAAAGGAATTCGCCCAGCTGCGCAGGGACTGGCGCCTGTTCGCCATATTGATCCTCGCGCCGTTGATCCAGCTGCTCGTGGTCGGGTTCGCCGCCACCACCGACATCCGCCACATCGCCGTTGCCATCCGCGACCGTGATCACTCCCGGCTCAGCCGGGAATACGCCCGGAGCCTCGGCGCCTCCGGCTACTTCAATACGTTCCCGCCCGGCGGCCCGCAGGCAGGCGACGGGAACCTCCTGGTTTACGGCAGAGCCGGACTGGTCCTGGATATCCCGCCAGGGTTCGGCGCCCTCCTGGAAGCCGGGCGCCCGGCCCAAGTCCAGGCGCTGGCGGATGGCGCCGACAGCAATTTCGGTGTGCAGGGCTTGAACTACCTGCAGAAAGCCACGAGCCTGTTCTCCGGGGGCCTTGCGCGCGCGTTCGCGGCCCGCACCCCGTCGCACGCCGCCGCTACCCCTTCCATAAGGGTTGAGAGCCGCGCCTGGTATAATCCCGGCCTCGTATCAAGGGTCTACATGACGCCGGCCATCATGGCGCTGCTGATGCTGGTGGTGACAATGCTGATAACCAGCATGGCGCTGGTCAAGGAGCGCGAGGACGGCACGCTGGAACAGCTCATGGTCACCCCGCTGCGGCCCGCGGAATTGATCGCGGGCAAGCTGCTGCCATACGTGATGATCGGGTTCATCGAGCTGACATTCGCCCTTGGCGTCATAGCCTGGATTTTCCGGATCCCCATGCGCGGCAGCATGCTGCTGCTTTATGCCATGACCGGGCTGTTCCTGCTGACAACCCTCGGCATCGGGCTGTTCATCTCCACGATGGTCAAGACCCAGCAGCAGGCCATGATGGCCGCGGTGTTTTTTGTGATGATGCCTTTCATGCTCCTCTCCGGGTTCGCCTTTCCGGTGGAAAACATGCCGTTCAGCATCCAGTGGGTGGCGGAATTCATTCCGCTCAAGCATTACCTCATCGCCATCCGCTCAATCTATCTGAAAGGCGCCGGGCTCGAAACGCTCTGGCCCGAGGCCCTGGCCTTGTTCGCATGGGGCATCGCCATCCTCGCGCTGGCCGCGCTCCGCTTCCGGAAAAGGCTGGACTGATCAATCGGAGGGGATAGGATATAGGGGATAGGAGCGAGGGGATAGGATATAGGGGATAGGATATAGGGGATAGGATATAGGGGAGAGGAGAGAGGAGAAGTTTTGTGTTTTGGGTTTTGAGTTTTGAGTTGGGAGAGAGAAAATCGCTATCGCTATCGGGATCTGGATCGGGGGCTGTTCGAGGACGAGGACGAGGACGAGGACGAGAACGAGGGGAGAGGAGAGAGGAGAAGTTTTGGG
>JAAZAB010000279.1 GCA_012514555.1 Lentisphaerota bacterium | reverse complement strand
TTCCGGGCAAAACCGACGAAGAACGGAAGGCAATGAAAGCCAAGCTTGGCGACACCTTTGCGGCGAGATCGGTTGCCTTATTCCTGCACGGCGACGCAATTGCGGAAAAGATGATGCCCGGAGCCCGAATGAACGGCTTGCTCGAGCGCTCGGACCTGTTGCTTGAGGAATTGCGGCCGGCAGTCAATGCGGCAAAAGCGGCAAAGCGCGCAGATGAGCGTAAGCAGGATGAGGCCGCCATACCGGGGCTGATCGAAAAATGCGCGTCGCCTGACAGCGCGGTCCGGCGCGCGGCCCTATTGGAACTTGGCCGTATTGGCGAGCCCAAGGCGGCGCCTGTCATGATCCGGGCCCTGAAAGACGGGGACGAGAAGGCCCGGGTCAATGCGGTTCTCGGCCTTGGCTGGATGCAGGCCAGGGAGGCGGTTCCGGCCCTGCTTGAGGCGCTTGGCGGGAAGGATTTGGTGTTGCGCCGCCGCGCGGCGCAGGCGCTGGGTCAGATCGGGGACATCCGGGCCGTCAAGCCCCTGATCGGCGTTCTGGGCGACAAGGACTGCGACGTTGCCGTGAACGCCTGCCTGTCCCTGGGTTGGCTCAAGGCCAAAGATGCGGTTCCCGAGCTGCTCAAGATCGTGACCACCCTGGATTGCAGGAACGCCGATCAGCGCGCGCTTATGCTGGCTGGGATTCGCGCGCTGGGCCACATCGGCGATGCCTCCGCGCTGCCGGCGCTGACGAACATGGAGGCGGAAGCGAAGGATTTTCCGGTCATCAAGCGGATCGGCAGGGTCAAGAATGTTTATTCGACTTCCAAGAGCCTGGGCCTGCAAGGCCATGCCCAGCTGGCGATCGAGGAAATCAAGGCCGGCGGGCGCGGCGAAATCGGCGTGCGCCAGGCCGGGTTCCTGGCGTCAAAAGATGTCTTTTACCGGCTGACGGGAAACTTCAACGCCCTGGCGGGCCGGCCCGAGACTTCCGCCATTTGGCCGTACTTGAAAGATGCGGGGATGACCGGCGTTCACAATGCCTGGGGCTCGCCGGGCGCGGACCCGGCCGCGCACCTGCAGGCGATCTCGGCGGCGGGCGAACTGGATTTGTGCTGGATCGACTGCCTGCCCACCGACTACGGCAGCGCCAATGCCGCCGCAAGCCGCACGCATGGCGTGGAAAAACCTGCAGGCGATCTTGTGCTTTTGAAGCTCCAGGACGAGCCGGCATTCCATGGGTTCTGGTTCGAGGAGACATATCCTTCGCCATCCCATACCCGGGAGCAATTTGACGCCTGGCTGAAAGCCCGGCACGGCGCCGATTACCGGAACAAGCTCGGGCTCAAAGACGGGGAGACGACCTTCGCGAACAGCCAGGTGTTGAAGGTGGAGTTCCTGCACTTCAACGCGGAGCTGCAGCTGGCGTCGTGGCGGGAATCGCAGGACTGGCTGAAAGGCCTGCGCAAGGGCTGTTCCTTCACCTACACCATCTCGGATGCGGAGCCCACCACGTGGCCCGGGCTCACGGCCGCGGCCGGCGCGGCGATCGACTCCATCGGGCCGGAAACCTATCAGTGTTTTGGGCGATTCAATTCCTTCTTCCTGGAAATGCACAAGGACGGCGAGGCCCGGCCGGTGCTGGCGGAGTTCTACAACTGGTACACGCCCTCGCCGGCACACGAGATCAGGGGCTTTGCCCAGCACCTGATGCACGGCGAATGTTTCTACAGCTTCCACATCGAGCATATTTTTGAACATGCCAGCCCGTACAACATGTGGAGCTGGGCCGAAACACGATGGGGCAATGCGAAGAAGATTTTCCACAAGGCCCGGAAAATCGGGAGCTACATCGGCGTTCCGGCCTCGGCCGCCAATGTCGGGCTGGTGCTCAGCGACCTCAGCAACCTGGCTGTCGATCCCTGGAATTACTCCGGCGGCCTTGGCAGGCGCTGGCCGCAGAACCGCTGCGCGCTCTGGACGGCGCTGAACCAGTCCCAGATACCGGCCGACATCATCTGGGCCGAATCCATGACCGCGGAAAAGCTTCGGCGCTACCGGGCGCTGGTCCTGGCCGACGCCCGGATCGTCACGTCCGGACAGGCGAAGCTGCTGCGCGACTGGGTGGCCGAAGGCGGCACCCTTGTAGCCGCCGGCGCAACATCCCGGTTCGACCCCTGGTCCAGGGAACTTCCCGACTATGCCATGGCTGACGTGTTCGGGGTCACATTCGCCGGGTTTGCCGGCGTTTCCGATCCGGATCAGATCGATACCTATTGCTGGAAACTTGGCGGCCCGACCGCGGCGAAGATCGTGTCCGGGCTGGGAACGGACGCCGCCAATCTTCATGTGCACCGCGACATCAAGCCCGTGAAATCCATCGGGCTCTACAAGACGG
>JAAZAB010000278.1 GCA_012514555.1 Lentisphaerota bacterium | reverse complement strand
GAGTTCGTGGACGCAGCCGAGCGCCTTGCCATTGCGCGCGCGCGCGCGATTTTCGGCGCGGAGCACGCGAACGTCCAGCCGCACTGCGGAAGCGCGGCGAACATGGCCGTCTACTTCTCAGTCCTGCAGCCGGGCGACGTGATCCTGGCCATGAGCCTTGCCGATGGCGGACACCTGACCCACGGCTTCAAGAGCAACTTCTCGGGCCGCTTTTTCAAGATCGTGCCCTACGGCGTCAGCCGCCAGACCGAGCAGCTCGACTATGACGCGATAGCCGCGCTGGCCAGGCAGCACAAGCCACGGATGATCGTGGCGGGCGCCAGCGCCTATTCGCGCATCATCGACTTCAAGGCGTTCCGGCAGATAGCGGACAGCGTGGGCGCCTATTTCATGGTGGACATGGCCCACATCGCCGGGCTCGTGGCGGCAGGCTGCCACCCCAGCCCGGTGCCGCACGCGGACTTTGTGACCACAACCACGCACAAGACCCTGCGCGGGCCCAGGAGCGGCATGGTCCTGTGCCGCGAGCGCTTTGCCCAGGATTTGGACAGGCAGGTGTTCCCGGGGCTCCAGGGCGGGCCGCTGATGCACATTATCGCAGCAAAGGCGGTCTGCCTGCACGAGGCGCTCCAGCCTTCGTTCAAAACCTATGCGGAGCAGATCGTGCGCAACGCGCAATGCCTGGCCGAGTGCCTCAAGGCCGATGGGTTGCGCATCGTTTCGGGCGGAACCGACAACCATCTCATGCTGGTGGACGTGACGTCCATGAACATCACGGGCAAGGAGGCCGCGACAGCCCTTGACAAGGCCGGGATAACGGTCAACAAGAACGCCATTCCGTTTGACCCGCGCAGCCCGGCAATCACGTCCGGCATCCGGCTCGGCACGCCCGCCATCACAACCCGCGGAATGAAGGAGCCCCAGATCCGGCAGATCGCGAGCTGGATCGTGGACGGCATGAAAAACGCTGCCGACGATGCCAGGCTCGCGGACATTCGCAAGGAAGTCTGCAAGCTCACGGACCAGTATCCGCTGGAATGATCGGGCCGCCGGGCGCGCGGCATGACGAAAAGCGAACGGCGTTCCGCGCGCCGATGCCCCGCACGCGCGCAAGAGCCGCGATCGAGTTCAGTTGCTGCTTGCCGGGGCCAGGTCCTTGTCGGCCATTATCGCGCGCTCAATGGATTCGCGGAATTGCTCCAGGCCCGTGGACGGGACAATGATCGTGTCCCTGTGCCCGCCGACGTCCTCCGTGATCCTGAGAAAACGGCCGCTGCCGTTCTCCTTGAGGTCGAAATAAAAGGATTTGCGCTCAATCTGCACTCTTTCGCTCAATAATGGCGTGTCCAAAACCCTGTCCTCCCCGCACCGGTTTGAATTTTCCCCTGTCCATGAAAACGCTATTTTGAATAAGAACGCCTCAATATTTATCTCATATCATGGTTTTCCGAAAGACCCAAATGGATTTTATTTAATAGGCCCAAATGGGCCTAGTCGAAAACCTGGAAGAGCGCGCCGCACAGCGGCGCGGCTACAGAAGACGATGGCGTATCTCCCGCAGGGGCGCAGAGGCGCGGAGGGTTGGTTTGCCTGTCCCCTTGTCCTTTTCGTCCTCGAACTTGGACATTGGACATTCATGTTGAATATTGGATATTCTCCTGAAAACTCAAAAATTCACGATCCCGATTTCGATACCGATACCGATAGCGATAGCGATAGCGACGATGACCCCTTCTCCCCCCGGCCCTCCTCCTCGAACTTGGACATTGGACATTCATGTTGGATATTGGACATTCTCTTGAAAACCCTGAACCCTCCCCTCTCCCTCCGTGATCTCTGTGACCTCTGTGGCGACTCCCCCTATCTCCTATTCCCTATCCCCTCTCTCCTATCCCCTATCCCCTATCCATGTTTTTCATTGAGCGTTGCGCGCGGGTGCGGTACTCTGAACATCTGTCGGCCTATAACAGGCCGCCATTCAAGGACGCTCCGCCATGAACATGTCTTTTGAAAAAACTTTCGCGGCCCTCGGCGAGCCCTGCAGTTCGGAAACTGTCCAGAAGCGCTGGCCTTTTGCCATGGCCGTCATGCCGGCGGCCATCCCGGAATTCCTGCGCGACGAGTATGTGCGCGAGGCCCGGGCGTATTGCGGCCTGGAGGAGGCGGACGAGCCCCTGCTGCTGGGCGCCGCGGACCGGATCCGGCGGACTCCGGCGCTTTTGGCCTTTGCCTGGTATGTGTTCTGGCGGCTGTTTGTGGACAATGCCCCGGCCGATGGCGGGGAAGCCGACAAGTGGCCCAAGCTGCAACCCGCGCTTGGCGATCAGGCGGGCTGCCTGTATGTGCTTGCGGCGCTCGGCTGGGTCCCGCTGGTCAGGCTTTATCACAGGACCCTGGGCGTCGCAGACGACGCTGTCACGCGGAACACCTGCCTGCAGGTCGGCAGCTTTGTGGACAATCACAAGCGCGCAACCGGGCGATTGGGCATTTTCAGCCAGATCACCTGGCTCCAGCATTATCTGCACCAGCCCTATTTCAGGATCGGACGCCTCGAGTTCTGGAAGAAGCCCAACGAGCCGGGCCCTGAAGTCTTCCGGCGCCGCGGCACGCTCGAGACGCTGGCCCTTGCCCCGGACGGAATTGCGTTCTCGCCGGAAGGCTTGATTGACCCGCCGGAGTCGGCGGTCGGCTGGCGCTCCGCCCTTGTCAGGACCGCGGACACCGTCACCGGCACCCCGATCTCGCCGGAAGGGCGCGCGGAAAACCGGACAATCACCTTGGCCCTGGCCGACTGGGAGTGCATCCTCAAGCCGGGCGATATGATCCTCGACATGCATATTCCCGCGGGCGGCCGGATGACCCTCGAGGCTTGCGCGGAATCGTTCCGCGGCGCGAAGGAGTTTTTTGCGCGCCAGTTCCCATGCATGCCGGCGCGCGCCATCATCTGCCGGTCCTGGATATTCAGCCCCAACCTTCCTGAATTTCTCCCGCCGGATTCCAACCTGGTCCGCTTCATGGAAGAATGCCACACGTTCCCGATCGGCTGGGGCCGCAGGTCCGGCCTCTGGTTCGTGTTCTTCCAGGACAAGTTCGATCCGGCCACGGTTCCGCGCCGGAGCCGGCTCCAGCGCGCGATGGCCGAGCATCTTGAAAAAGGCGGCGACCTCCGAGCCGGCGGCATGTTCTACATGCTCGACGATGTCGGGCGCTTCGGAACCCGCCTTTATCGCGGCGCCGGCCGCGCGCGACTTTAGAAGGAGCGGAAAAGCATTCCGGGCCGCCGCCTTCGGGCGCGGGCCCCGGGCCGGCTTCGGGCCCGCCGCGATGATGCGCCCTGGTGAAAAACGCCATGCCGGACAACAGCACATCCCAATCCCGGAACCGGCGGGTAATGCTCGTTTCCATGTACGGCATCGAGAACCGCGGCGTGCGGTACATCTCCGCGGTCCTGCGCCAGGCCGGGTTCGAGCCGCACCTTGTTTTGTTCAAGCGCTGGGTCAACAACCGCATCCGGCCCCCGACCGAATGCGAGGCGCAGCTCCTTGCCGGGCTTGCCCGGAAAATCAATCCGTTGCTCATCGGCTTCGGCTTCGGATCCCCTTACTTCAAGATCGTGCGCGACCTCACGGACATGCTGCGCGCGGCAACCCCGGCGCCAATGCTATGGGGCGGAATACACCCCACCGTCTGTCCGGAGGAATGCATTGCCCACGCTGATTTCGTGTGCGTCGGCGAGGGGGAATTCGCGGCACTGGAGCTTTGCCGGGCGCTCGAGGAAGGCCGGGACCCGGGCGGCATTCCCGGGCTCTGGTCGAGGCGCGGCCCGGAAACACGGCCCGGCCCGGCGCGGGCGCTCCTGGAAGATCTGGATTCGCTGCCATACCCGGACTACATGCAGGCCAACACGGTGTTCATCGAGGACAACCGCGCTTCCGAGATTGATCCCATCGCGCAGACCGTGGAATACCGGATATACCCCACGCGCGGCTGCCCTTACAACTGCTCCTATTGCTACAACAGCACCCTGAAAAACATGTACAAGGGCCTCGGCCGCTACTACCGCATCCGCGGCGTGGACGGCGTAATCGGCGAGCTCCGGCACGCGCTGCGCCTGTTTCCCCGAACGCGCCGCGTGAAGTTCGACGGCGACGTGTTCGCGTTCCCGAAGCCGTGGCTCCGGGATTTCTGCGCCGCCTATGCCCGCGACATTGGCGTTCCCTTCGAAATCCTCACCTATCCCGGCGAACTGGACGAGGAGGACCTCCGCGCGCTCAGGCGCGCCGGGCTCGACAAGATCCAGACCGGCATCCAGTCGGGGTCCGACCGCGAGGTCAGCGCGGTGTACGGCCGCCGCTCCACGTGCAGCGACATTCGCGAACTGTCCAGGGTCGCGCGCCGCGCGGGCGTCGGGATTGTCTTCGATCTCATCTTCGACAACCCCCTGGCAACGCCGGAAGACAAGCGCGCGATGATCGAGCTGCTCCTCGAGCTTGAAAGGCCGTTCAAAATCTACCTGTACTCGCTGACCGTTTTTCCGAAAACCGCCATCGCGCGCGAGCTGATCGAGCGCGGAATCATCACGGCCGACGGCGTGGAAGGCCGCGCGACAAAGTCGTTCTCCCAGTTCCGGCTGAGCTTCGATTACCCGCGGCCGCCCGAGGACGTGTACTGGATCAGCCTTGCGATCCTCAGCTCGAAATCGTTCATACCGAGGCGCCTCATACGGGCGCTGCTCAACTCGGAACACTTCCGCAGGAACCCGGGAGCGCTCAAATTCGCCGCCCGCCTGTCAGACCTGGCCAAGACCGTTGCCATCGCGCTTGGCATGCTCGCGCGCGGGGAGCTCACCAGGTTCAAGATCAGGCAGTACGGCACGATGGGGCAGATCATAAGTCAATGACGGATATTGTCATGGGTGGCGGACCCGGGAAATCCGGCGGCTGGCGCGGGCTTGGCTGGATGGCGTTGGTTTTCCTGCTCTTCGCATTGCTGCAGGCGGTCTGGCTCAGGACCGACCGCCGGGCGCTGGTCGTCGAGCGCCATTATTTCGCCTCGGCCCGCATCGCGCACGCGTGGCTCGATTCCCCGGTCGGCCGCGAGTATCCGGACCATGGCCGGATATCGCCCTATCCCCCGCTCGTAGTCTACTACACGGCGCCCTGGCTGATCCTGCTGGGCATTTGTGCCGACAGCGCCGTGCTCAGCCTGCTGCCGTTCGCCTGGCTGCTGATGTGGTCCGCCTGGCGCATTGCGCGCCGGTTCACCACCGAAGGCCCGGCCGCCGCCGCGGGCGTCATGGCGCTGGCTCTTCACCATTTCGTGGTGGTGGAGCCGGATTATCCGGCCCACGCCTTCATGAAGGAATACCTGCTCGACCTTCCGCTTTCGGCAATGGCGGCCCTGTGCCTGCACCTGGCGCTGCGCGTCCTCGAGGACCCGCGGCGGCGGTTCCAGGCCGCGCTCGGCATTGCAGCCGGCTGCGGGGCCCTGACCAAGGTGAGCCTGCCGGTGTACGGCCTTATCGGCGTCTGCGTCCTGCTCCTGGCCGGATACCGCGACGCCCGCGCCTGGCGTAGAATGATCGCGCCTGCGCTCATCGCCGCGGCCATCGCCCTGCCCTGGTACGCACTGCATGCGCCGGACCTGGCCCTGGCCCTGGCGCGGCAGGAATTCAATCCCGAGTGGGCCCGGGCGTGCGGAATGCCGGAAGTCTTTTCCATGGCCGGCCTCGCCTGCTGGGGCCCCGCGCTGCTGCGCGTTTTCTCCGCGCCCCTGGCGGTCCTCGCCGCGGCCGCCCTTGCAGTCGCGCTTGTCAAAAGGCCCGGGGGCTGGCGCCTGGCGATCTTCGGCTGCCTGTTGTCCATGCTGGCGCTTTCCGTATTTCCGGGCAAGAGCGAGCGCCTGCTCGCGCCCGCGCTTATCTTCGCATGCCTCGGGATCGCGCTCGCCGCCGGGGCGGCGCCGGCCGGCGCCGCGCGGAGCCTCGTGTGTGGGCTCATCATCGGCGCCGGGTGCTTCCGGATGCTCTACATGAACGGGGCCGCGCCGGCGCTGCTGGCCCTGGAGCCGCCCGCCGTGCGCGCGGAAATACCGCCCCTTGCCGACGACTGGTCAGTGCGCGCCATCATGGACGATGTCATGCGCGAGCGCACGCCCAACCGCCTGCCGCGCCTGGCCGTGGCGCCTTTTCTCGGACATTTCCGCAATGCCTCCTTCATGCAGGCGGCCATCCGTGAATCCGTGCGGATGAACCGCGATTCCGAATGGATGCTGCGCGGCCCGCAATGGCAAAGGGAGCTGGAGCTGGCCGAGTTCGTGGTTGTCAAGACCGGCGCCCAGGGCCCGGCGCGCTTCACGCCGCACAGCAGGGACGTCGAGCTCCAGGTTGCCGCGAACCCCCGCGCGCGCCTGGTTTCCGAATACCCGCTGCCGGACGGCGAAAAAGCGCGGCTGTTCAAGCAGGACCTTGTTTTCACGAGTTGGAGCGCCGCCACTTCCGCGCCGCCGGGCAAGTGCCTGGTGAATTTCGATAACAAGGTCATCCTCAGCGACTACGAGCTGCGGCGCGCCGGCGCCGAGCTCCTGCTCGAGTGCCGCTGGTGGTCCATTGACGAGTTTGAGAAGGAGTATCGCCTGTTCGTGCAGGTTCGAAAGGGCATGCAAAACCTGGTTTCAATGACGTTCCAGCCGGGCGAAGGCCTTTACCCGGTTCTCGACTGGAACGACGACTGCGGCCTTGTGGAAACCGTCCGCATCCCCCTGCCGCCCGATGCGCGCGACGGGCCCTTTGACGTGTGGATCGGATGGCATCGCCGCGGCAGGCGGCTGCCGATAAAAAACTCCATCTTCACCGTCATGCTGAACTCCGTCTGCATTGGGAAAAGCGATGCCGCCCGCACCGGGACCCTGGGCGTTCAGAGCCTGGACCCGCCAATGGAACGCTGAGCCCCCGCGGCCGCGGGCAATGCCCGCGGGTCAGGCCGCATAGATATGGCGCTGAATGATCTCGTCCTGCACGGAGCGGGACAGGGCAATGAATTTTGCGGACAGCCCGGCGATCCGGACCACCAGGTCGCCATGCCGCTGCGGATGAAGCTGCGCATCCTTCATATCCTCCAGCGAGACGCAGTTCACCTGGATCGTGGGGCCGCCCAGGCCCGAGAAAGTTCGCAACAGGCCTCCGAAAACCTCGGAAGACAGGTTGACGCCCAAGGGCAGTTGCATGTCGAGGACCGAGTTGCCGGCGAAATCCGTGAAATCCACCGTCCCTATGCTGTTCAGGATGTCTGTGATCGCCTCGGGCGGACGGATTCGGCCCGGGGCTATGCCCTGGCTCAGCAATTCCCCGTTTCGCCGCCCGTCCGGCGTCGCCCGGACATTGCCGCTCATGGACACGAAGGCATAGTAAACAAAAAAGCTTGGCTGGAAAGGGCCGCCGCGCTCGTTCACCAGTCCCCGTGCCATGGCCGCAATATCGGCCGCAAAGCGGCCCGCCAGCGCATTTACCTCCGGATTGTCGTGCCCGTACTTCGGCAGGGCAATCGCCCTGGCGCGCAGGCCCTCATGGCCT
>JAAZAB010000277.1 GCA_012514555.1 Lentisphaerota bacterium | reverse complement strand
CGCGCACACGTCATTAATTAATGTCATGCCGCGGCAACCCGTCGCAAATATCGCGGACGGCGCATGTTTTCCGAACACGATGCCCGCTCGACAATTCCCCGGCATTAACCGCCGGACTGCTCCAGGCCTGCGAGCAGAGCCGGGAGAAAGTCGCGGTTGTCCGCGGAAATATAGCGCATGGCGCCGCCCATCCTGCAGAAACTCTTGCAGAAGCGGTGATAGTAATCCGGCGTATTTTCGGGCGGCTCGCCCCGCGACCAGTCCCACCGGCTTTCGGCAATGTCCACGACCAGCATGTAATGATTCCTGATCGGAGCGCCGCGCTGCAGTGCAAGGTTCTGGCCCATGGAAAAGGACTTTTCGAAAATCATCGGGGACATCACGGCTGACCCGACGCTGATGTAAACGCCGCCATCCAGGCGGGAAACGCCATCGGCAAACGTGAGAAAATCGCGCTCCGCCGCGCGGCCGATGGCGGACCCGCGATTCATCCCGTGATTGTATATGATGTCTTGGCCGAACATGGGATGGCTAGTAAAGGGAATTCCCAGCCGATGGGCGTCTGCCTGCGCGCTCGAATGCTTGAACGGGTGCGGCACCCGCAGGAACCCGGGCTTCAAATCGAAGCGCGAAACCACTTCAAGCAGATCGGCGGCCGCAGCCGCCCGGGCCGGATCGGGTTTCAGGTTTTTCACAGCCTCGCCCTCAAGCATGGACGAGGATGGTATTTCAAGCCCCTCATTCTCGATGAAGGCGCCCACGGCCTCGCCGTAGCCCCTGCCCTCATAGGCGCCGACATTGATCGCAAGGTTGATGAAATAGCCCGTTTCCTCCCAGTTGCCAAACTCGCCTCTTGCCACGTTGGCCCTGACCTCCTCGCTTGTCCCGCCCTGGAAAGCGAGCTCCCAATCATGTATTACTCCCGCCCCGTTCGTGGCCAGATGCGTGACCCACCCTTTCTCCATCAGGCGTATGAGAACAGGCGAGAGGCAGTTCTTGATCAGGTGCGCGCCAAAGGCCAGCATTACCGGGCGCTTTCCCTTGCGCGCCCCGACAATGCGCTCGATCGCCTCGTCCATCGTCTTCTTTTCCGCTCCGGCAAAGGCTCTTGCTTTTGTGCCGGGCAACACCTTGTCCCGTTCAAAAATAACCCTGTTGGGCCGCTCGGAAAGAGGCTTCATCTTGAGCGCATTCCGGTCCAGGCGCGGATACTTCACATCACATCTCCAAATTACGTGGAAGTTCCAGACAACATCTTAACAACAGACGTGTTATGATGTAATTCACACACGGCCAACCGGAGCTCCGCGCTTCACGCGGCATCGCCCCCACTCCATTTCAATATGGCAGTAAATTCATCAGATGACAGAATATCGCCCGCTGGTTTATTCATGCAATTCTTGGCATTCTTTCTTCTATACACGATGGCTGAGAGGTGTGTCAATTAGATCATACTGAAATCAATAGACCTTCAAACCGTCTTGAGATACGATACGAAAGTTGAAGGTGAAGCATACGAGGACTACTGCAGCAACAGCAGGGCGAAGGACTGTCCGTGGCAAACCCTGCGAAAGAAAAGCACGAGAACCTGCTGCTGATCCGGGAGACCTGACATGGCTATGAAGATCTTCTGGGGCGATTGCCTGGAAAAGCTGGCCGAAGCGATGTTCACGGCCACCCAGCCGCGCACGGATCCCTTTGAGACCGAGTGCACGGTGGTGGGCAGTCCGGTCATGGCGGGATGGCTCAAGCAGTATTTCCTGTATGACTTGCCCAAGGCCAGTAAGCAGAACCGCGTGCTTGCCGGCTGGGACTTCAAGATGCTGCACCCGTTCGTGAACGACTGGCTGGCCAAGGCGTGCGCGGGCACCCCGGTGGGACAGCGTGACCCGGCCCAGCATCCCTATTCCATTGACGTCCTCCAGTGGCGGATCTGGAATGAGCTTGCGATACCGGAGCCGCCGAAAGAATACGGCCCCCTGCTCGCCTATGTGGGCGAAGATGAAAACGCCATGGACCGCAAGCGCTGGGAACTGGCCGCCCGGGTGGCCCGGTTGTTCGACGACTACCAGAACTATCGCTACGATCTGCTCCAGGCCTGGCAGAATGGAAAAATGACCGGGTTGAATGATGCCCTGTCCTGGCAGGCAGTGATGTGGAAGCGGCTAGTGGATGTCAACCCGGGAACCTATGTGCAGCAGTTCAAGGATATGCCTGAGAAATTGGCGAGCTGCGGAATCGAGCAGGCCTATCGGCGGATCACGGTGTTCCATATCTCGGCCATGCCGCGGGCCTACATGGAGTTTTTCGTCGAGCTCGGGAAGCTCCTGGACGTGCAGATGTATCTCTTCAATCCCTCCAAGGAGTTCTGGCTCGAGGATAAGAACGTCCGGAATCATCTCAAGGCCTTGGCGAAGAATGACGCCAGCCTGGACTGGCTGACGCCGCCGCACCCGATCTTGAGCGGGTTTGGCCGGGGCACGCAGGCCTTCCTGGCCACCGTCCTGGATGTGACCGAGGGCCAGATCGGCGATGATCGCTGGTCCGACGACAAGAGTGGGAGCCTCTTGCAGAAGATCCAGGCGGATATCCGCAAGAAGGGCGAATCCGTTATTAAAGAGGCAGGGAACGATCGCTCGATCCAGTTCCACGTCTGCCACGGCCCCCAGCGGGAAGTGGAGGTCGCCCGGGACCTGATCTTCAAGTGGTTCGAGGAACACCCGCGCGCTCAGCCGCGCGAGGTCCAGGTACTGGTACCCGACATGGATACCTACGCGCCGTTCATTGAGTCGGTGTTCCAAGTCAATGACCATAACCCGCCCATCCCGTGCTCCATCAGCAAGCGGCCCGCGGTGAGCGCGGGCGCCGTGGGGGCCGCGTTCGTGCGGCTGATGCGATTCAACGCGAGCCGGATGACCGCGCCCGAAACCTTGGAACTGCTGGAGTTGGACCCGGTGCGGGCGCGGTACGGACTTGAGCCGGAGGATTTGTCCGAAGTGCGCGGGCTCGTGAACGCGGCTGGCATCCGCTGGGGCCGGGATGGGGCCCACCTGCAAAACGTGCTGGATACAAGGGATCTCCCGGACACGGTGACCTGGAGACGGGGGCTGGACCGGCTGCTGGCGGGCTTTGCAGTGGGACGCTGCGCGGATGGCGATGAGGTCATTGCCGCGGGTGCGCTGGGCTTGCTGAGACTACACGACGGCGTGGAGGGCAATGCCGCCGACTTGCTCGGGAAACTGGGCCAGTATTTTGAGGACCTGTGCTGGACGGCTGACGCCATAAGTGAGAGCAAGTGTCGGAAAGTGTCGGAATGGGCGAAGTTCTTCGCGGACATGCTGGAGCGATTCTTCCGCGCAACGGAGAGTTCCTTCATCGAGTTGGCGGAGATCCGGCGGGGCATCGCCGCGGTCAGCCGGGCGGCCGGCCTTGCTGGTGACCCCGCCCCCGCGGTAACCGTCGAGGTCATGGCGGCGGCGATCGAGGCGCACCTGGGCGGCATGGCGCCGGCGGGCCAGAGCGACATCAACGCGGTCCTCTTCAGCCCGATGCGGACCATGCAGGTTACGCCGCGCAAGCTGATCATCATGCTCGGGCTCAACGAGGATGGCGTCTTTCCCCGCGCCGACCAGAGGCCTGCGTTTGACCTTCTGGCGCTCCAGCCGCGGTATGGCGACCGCTCGCTGAGGCGCGAAGACCGGCTCGCTTTCCTGGAGGGGCTCATGTCCGCGCGGGAGCGCCTCATCATCACCTACACCGGCCGGAACATCGCGAATAACAAGGAGATCCCGCCGTCGCCCGCGGTGACGGAGTTCCGGCAGTACCTCGACTCATTCTCGGGAGAAGAGGGGAGCGGCGGCCGCAAGCTGCCCCTGGTGCCTCCGGTCGAACACAAGCTCCATGGGTTCAATCCGGAATACTACCGGAAAGACAGCGAGCTGTTTTCCTACTCGCGGTCCAACTACGAAGCGGCCCGCGTGCTGGCCGGGCTGCCTCCAACGACGGACGACGGGAACGCGAAGGCCCCCCCGGCGGCGACCGGCGGTGAGCCGGCCACGGACGCGGGGACAGATGCCGGCAAAAAAACCATCACGCTGAAAGAGCTCCAGGAGTTCTTCGCCAACCCCGCCAAGCACTTCTACATCGAGGTGCTGCAGGTCAAGCTGCCGGATCCGGCGTGGGATACCGTGTCGGACAGCGAGATGTTCGACGAGGACACGCTCGACGAGTACGATCTCAACAAGCGCATACTGGCTGATTTGCTCGATAGAACTCAGCCTGATCCCAAGGCGGAGGATGACTATTGCCTGCGGCTGCAGGAACAAGCGCTGATCCCGCTG
>JAAZAB010000276.1 GCA_012514555.1 Lentisphaerota bacterium | reverse complement strand
CCTGTCCAATGTGCCATGCTCCAACCGCCGGCAGACATGGCCGCCGCGATTCTCCTGCCATACTGGGCAGAGATAACACCATAGCGAGCGTTAACAATGTCTTGCGACGGGGACCGCGGGCTTCATAAATCTGACGTATCATAGCCCGGCAGCCGCTGCCGCAATTCCACCCCGGGCATTCCATGTTGGCGCCGCAATTCCCGCAGGAGAAAGGCCGCTGCCCCACGTTTTCAACCGGAGGGTGAGGCAGTCTGAACAGCCGTTCAGACTGGGGCTCGCCGGTTTCCATCAAACCGCCCGGTTTTTCCCGGAGACTTCCAGCCGTGCCCTGGAAAGGGAAAGGAACGAGACATGTCAGTATTCAAGAAAAGTGGTTTTGCAGGAATTGCGGCGCTGGCAATGGCCGCGGCCGTGACGGTCACCGCTCCGGCGGCAGAGGCCCGCGACCGCCATGACGACGTCTGGGCCGGTGTTGCCGCCGGCGTTGCGGGCGGCATTATCGGCGGCGCGCTCATGTCCCAGCCGCGCACGGTTTATGTCGAACCGGAATATGAATACGCGCCACCGCCGCCGCCCGTTTACCGCCGTACGTATTATCGGGAAGTACCACCCTGCCACTATGAATGGGTGGAGAACGAATGGGGCGAAGCCTACCGGGCCCGCGTCTGCTACTAAGCCCGCACCTGCCCACATCCCGCGTCCGCCGGCCGGACGCGGGCTGTTTTCGCAACTGCGAAACCCTTGCTTGACTTTTTGCCCTCCATCCACCAAATGAGGCCCAGCTTTCACCTTTCGGCCGCCGCGTGAGTTGGCCCTGCGAAACCGTATCGCGAAAAAGGAACAAGGCGCACAGACAGATCGCCCCCGGATCGGGGGTTTACGCGCTGGAGAGCAATTTCCAACTTGCAAGTTCCCATTTCACGCGGGGTTCTTGACGCCAAAGGCAAACCGGACGGCATGGTGCCGCATCCGGCCCTATGCTTTTGGCGCCCCGAAAAGGTATTCGACTTGACGAATTTCCATGAGCTTGTCCTGTCCAAGCAGCTCGTAGCCACCCTCTTTGCGCTCGGTTACGAGACGCCGACGCCGATCCAGGCGCAGGCAATCCCACACCTTCTTGAAGGCCGCGACATTATCGGCCTTGCCCAGACCGGCACCGGCAAAACCGCCGCCTTCGGCCTTCCCCTGATCGAAATGCTCTCCAAGGACCAGAAGCGTCCCGACAACCGCACCACCCGCACGCTGGTACTGGCGCCGACCCGCGAACTGGTCAACCAGATCGCCACCAACCTGAAAAGCTATGTCCGCAACACGCCGCTGAAGATCAATTCCGTCGTCGGCGGCGCATCGATCAACAAGCAGCAGCAGCAGCTTGAGAAGGGCACCGACATTCTCGTCGCGACCCCCGGCCGCCTGCTCGACCTGATTGCACGCCGCGCGATCGGCCTGACGACCGTGCGTTATCTGGTCCTCGACGAAGCCGACCAGATGCTCGATCTCGGCTTCATCCACGACCTGCGCAAGATTTCGAAAATGGTGCCGAAGAAGCGCCAGACCCTGCTGTTTTCGGCCACCATGCCGAAGTCCATCGCCGATCTCGCCGGCGACTATCTGAGCGATCCGATCCAGGTCTCGGTGACGCCTCCGGGCAAGGCCGCAGACAAGGTGGAGCAGCATGTCCACTTCGTGAACGGCAAGAACGACAAGACCGATCTTCTCAAGAAGTCGCTGACGGAAAACCCGGATGGCCGCGCCATGGTCTTCCTGCGCACCAAGCACAGCGCCGAAAAGCTCTCCAAGCATCTCGATCAGGTCGGCTTCAAGGTGGCTTCGATCCACGGCAACAAGAGCCAGGGCCAGCGCGAGCGCGCCCTGAAGGCCTTCCGCGATAACGAGATCCGTGTCCTCGTGGCGACCGACGTTGCCGCCCGCGGCATCGATATTCCCGACGTCACACACGTCTTCAACTACGACCTGCCGGAAGTGCCGGACGCCTACATCCACCGCATCGGCCGCACCGCGCGCGCCGGCCGCGACGGCATCGCCATCGCGTTCTGCGCCACGGACGAAACCGGCCTCCTGCGTGATATCGAGCGCCTGATGGGCTTCGAGATCGCCACCGCCTCCGGCGAACGCCCGGAAGGCTTGAGCCGTCCGGCTCGCGGTGGCAACAAGCGCGGCGGCCAAAATCGCGGCAATGGCAATGGTCAGGGCCGTGGCCGTGGCGGCGAAGGCCGTCCCGAGCGCCGCGAACGTCCGGCCCGCAAGCCGTTCTTCCAGTCTGAAGGTTCGGAAGAACGCGGCGGACGTCCGCAGCGGGAAGCCCGTCGCAATGACGACTTCCGTGGCCAGCGCCGCGGCGAAGAGGCACCGCGTTCGCAACCCGACAACGATCTCGCCTCGACCTCGGACTTCGGTGCGAAGAAGCAGTTCGGCGGCCCGCATGGTGAAGGACGCCCGGCCCGCAAGGAGCACCGCAAGGGCAATGCTCCTGCCGCGCACGGCGCTCACGAAGCAGGCAACCAGCGTAACCGCAGCGGTCATGGCCGCCCGGCGAACAAGGGCAGCGGCAATGGCGGCCCGGTGAAGTTCGGCGGCGACAGCAATCGCGGCGGCAACCAGGGCCGCAAGCGCCGCCCGGCCTAACCAGTTGCCTGCCCCATAGCGGTCAGCTCCTGACCAGGATGTGGGTTTCAAGATGAACATCCTGCAAAACCCTGTGAGCCATATGAACTCACGGGGTTTTGTCTTTCCGGTACATCCGAGCGGACCAGCCCGAAAAGACTTGCCCGCCGCACCCGAATGTGAGAACTCTCAATCGTCTGAAACAGGTTAGGTCGGTGCGGTTGGCCCGGCCCCCGCAACAGCGGGTCCTTCCGTCACGATATGACGGCCCAAGACCTTGAACGCCTACGCAATCGTGCGTAGCGAACAGAGGACTTGGACATGCAGCAGCAGATTTCCGTTATTACGCTTGGCATCACCGACCTGGCCCGCTCCCGCAGATTTTATGCGGAGGGCTTTGGTTGGACGCCGATCTTCGAGAATGAGGCGATCATCTTCTATCAGATGAACGGTTTCGTTCTAGGCACATTCAGCAAGCCTGCTCTTGAACAGGATATGGGCCGCACAGGGCTTTCGGTGCCCGGTGCATTCTCGCTGGCCCATAACGTTCCCGCCCAGGACGACGTCATCGCCGTCATGAAACAACTGGTAAAGGCAGGCGGGCACGTGATCCGGGAAGCTGACGCGCCGCCGCACGGAGGCTTCCGCGGCTACGTGGCCGACCCCGACGACCACGCCTGGGAAATCGCATGGAATCCGGCATGGGCCATCGATGAACAGGGAATGGTGACTTTCGGCCTCTAGCGCCGGGTCCATTCTGTTCCATCCGGAGCAGGGATGCTGGACAAGCGACCCTGCTCCGGAGTTCCACATTTCAGTTCGGAGCTGGCCCGAAGCGGCCTGTTTTCTTATTTGACGGCAGCGTTGCCGCCATCGGCGAAGAGTGCCGTGCCGGCAACGAAGCTGGCCATCGGCCCGGCCAGGAACAGTGCCGCCCGCGCAATCTCCTCCGGCTGCGCGATGCGCTTGAAGGCATGCAGCCCCGCTGCCCATTCCTTCTGCGCCTGATCGCCGGCTGCCGGCGTATCCACGCCGCCCGGCAGCAAGGCATTGGCACGGATTCCCAGCGAACCGTAATCGGCCGTTATGCCCTTTACCAGCCCCATCAGCCCTGCTTTCGCAGACCCGTAGGCCGTCATGTTCGGCATGCCGGCACTGGT
>JAAZAB010000275.1 GCA_012514555.1 Lentisphaerota bacterium | reverse complement strand
GGCAGGAGATTATTTGGAAATCAGGAAAGCAGGAAGAAAATGGCCCCTGTCTACTCTCTTTTCCTGATGTTCCTGATTTCCTTATTCAACCCCATAGGGCTATTATCTTGCTTGACCTCGCGTCCTTTTTTCAGCACCATCCCCGCCTCAAACGGAGATGAGAACGTCAACATCGGGGCACGCCATCAGAAGGAGCTTTTCATGAACAGGATTCGCGTTGGAATGATCGGGGCCGGAATGATCGCGGACAGCCATTGCGCCGGCATCAACCAGCATCCTCATGCAAAAGTTGTCGCCATAGCCGACCTCAGCGCGGAGCGCCGAAAGGCGGTCAAGGACAAGTACGCGCTGGAAAAGGACTTTGAGAAGTGGTCGGACCTGGTGGCCGACCCGGACATAGACGCGGTTTCCATCGCCCTGCCAAACGCCCTTCACGCGCCGGTGGCTGAGGCCGCGCTCAAGAGCGGCAAGCACGTCATGCTCGACAAGCCTTTTGCGCTCAACCGCGCCGAGGCAGCCAGGGTCCTCAAGGCCGCCGAAAAAGCGGGCAAGGTATTCATGCTCGGCATGAACCAGCGTTTCGAGCGGGAGAGCCAGACAATCCGCGCGCTCGTCAAGCGCGGGGACCTCGGGGAGATATACCACGCGAAGGCATACTGGGTCCGCCGCTCGGGCAGCCCGAAATTCGGCACCTGGTTCTGCCGCAAGGACCTGGCGGGCGGCGGATGCATGATGGACATCGGGGTGCACGTTCTGGACCTGTGCCTGCACCTGATGGGCAACTTCAAGCCGGTCGCGGTCAGCGGGGCAACCTACACCAAGTTCGGCAACCGCGGTATCGGCGAGGGCGGCTGGGGTCTTTCGGACCGCGGCAAGCACGTTTTCGACGTGGACGACTTTGCCACCGCCCTCATCAAGCTAGAGAATGGCGCAACCGTCCAGCTCGACGCGTCGTGGGCCCTTCACCAGAACGATGGCGACCAGCACAACGTGAAGCTGTTCGGCACCGCCGGCGGCGCGTCAGTCTGGCCCGTCCGGCTGTTCCGCTTCGGCAAAAAGCCGGGCGAATACGAGATTGTCGAGCCCCAAGGCGTAGCAATGCAGTACCCGCACGGCAACCGGTTCATGAACTGGATAGACGTTATCCTGCGCAAGGACAAGCCCATGTGCACCCCGGACGAGGCTCTGACGGTTCAGAAAATCCTTGACGCCGTGTACGAGTCCTCCACATCGGGCAAGGAAGTGCGGATCAAGGGCTGACTTGGCAACGCCCAATGATCGTCCGATCCCGATGCAGGGTTCAGGGTTCGGGGTTCAGGGGTAAGAAGGGACTGACTTCTGACTCCCGTATCCTATCCCCTATCCCCCCCTTATCGTCCTCGCTGCCTTCTGTTGGGGGCGGCCGCCGCCTGCGGCTGCGGCGCTCTTACCGAACGCGACGCTTAATTCAACGCGTCGCACAGCGACGCGGCTACAGCAGCACGTCCAACAGCCAATACGGAATATCCAAGGAATCCGATGAATATTGGGAGTTCCTTGTTGGATATTGGATATTCGATTGCTCTTCCCAGGTTCAACGCTCTGTGTAGTCGTCGCGTTGCACGCGACGCTTAATTCAACGCGTCGCACAGCGGCGCGGCTACACTGCAGGGGCGGCCGGGACGGCCGCGCTCCCAGGCGGCTGCCTGGCGAGGAAACAAGGCGGGTTGTGAAACGTTTTCTTCCAGAATCGCTCTTGCCTCCCCGGCCGTGAATGCGCTAGTATGCGTCCATTCTTATCCTCTATTCCTTTTCAATCACATACAGGAGACTTCTTCATGGGCGGTTTCTTCGGCATAGTATCGCGCGAGGATTGCGTCCTGGACCTGTTCTACGGAACAGACTATCATTCGCACCTCGGCACGCAGCGGGGCGGCCTGGCAACATGGGGCACGGACGGCCTGACCCGCTTCATCCACGACATCCGCACCACCCAGTTCCGCTCAAAATTCGAGAACGACATCGCCCGGATGAGCGGGAACAATGGGATAGGCGTCATAAGCGACTTCGATGACCAGCCGCTCATCATCAACTCCCACCTCGGCATCTACGCGATAGTGACCGTGGGCGCCATAAGGAACTCCGCCGAGCTCGCGCGCGGCATTTTCAAGAAAAACTCCACGCATTTTTCAGAAATGTGCCAGGGCGAGATCAACCCCACCGAGCTCATGGCCGCGCTCATCAACCAGGAAAAGACCTTCGCGGACGGAATTCGCAGCGCCCAGGAACAAATAGAAGGGTCCTGCTCCCTGCTCATCCTGACCAAGGACGGAATCTACGCCGCCCGCGACAGGCTCGGAAGAACCCCGGTCGCGCTCGGCCGCAAAACCGGCGCATGGGCGGCGACCATGGAAACCTGCGCCCTGCCCAATCTCGATTTCGAAACCGACCGCCACCTCGGCCCCGGGGAAATCGTTCTGATCCACCGTGACGGCGTGATGCAGATCAAGCCGCCTGAAGACCGAATGCGCATCTGCGCATTTCTCTGGGTTTATTACGGCTACCCCGCATCCGATTACGAAAACATCAACGTCGAAGCATGCCGCTACCGCTGCGGCGCATGCCTGTTCCGGCGCGAGACATCCGCTGCCGACACGGTCTGCGGCATACCGGATTCGGGCACGGGCCACGCCATGGGGTATTCCCAGGCATCCGGGGTTCCCTTCAAGCGCTCCTTTGTAAAATACACCCCGACCTGGCCGCGCAGCTTCATGCCCCAGGACCAGGACCAGCGCGAAAAAATCGCGCGCATGAAGCTCATCCCGATCCGGGAGCTCATCGCGAACTCGCGCCTCCTCTTCTGCGAAGACTCCATCGTCCGCGGCATGCAGCTACGCAACACCATCTATCGCCTGTTCGAAGCCGGCGCGCGCGAAGTCCACATGCGGCCCGCCTGCCCGCCGCTCATGTTCGCATGCAAATATCTCAACTTCTCCCGCACCAAGTCCGAAGATGACCTCGCCGCGCGCAGGGCGGTCCGCGAAATCGAAGGACCATCGTACGGGAACCTTGAGGAATACACGCACGCCGGGACTGACCGTTACGAAAGAATGGTGGACATCATCAGGAAACAGCTCGGTTTGACCACGCTCCGATACCAGCGGCTGGACGACCTGATAGAGGCCATTGGCATGCCGGCCGACAAGGTATGCACCTACTGCTGGAGCGGCCGGGAATAGCCGCGGCTTGGCGGCGCGGCGGCCGCGGAATCTGTGCCGCGGAGCGCCGCATGGAACGGCCGTGCGCCTTCCCCGGCTATGTAAGCAGGAACCGGTTGAGCTCCGACACCAGGGCGCCGGAATCCATCACAAGCTTCTCCTCGCCGACGTCGACGAGCATTTCGCGCATGACGCGGCCGCCCGGCGAATCCGGATACGCGTCGGCAATCTTGCGCGCCCTCGCGTAGACTGCGGCGTACTTTGCAGCGGAATCGCGGACGCTCTTCACGAGGTCTATTATCCTGACCTTGTCCTCCGGCAGCGCCACGGAAAAGACCTTGATCGAGTCAAGCGCTTTCCTGACATTCGTCGCGGCGGAGTTGAGCTCGATGACGGCCGGGCTGAAATCGTTGGTGACGGAAATATCCTGGTTCTCGGGAAAAATCTTTGCAGGGTCAATGTGCTTTTGCTGCCAGTTGTCGT
>JAAZAB010000274.1 GCA_012514555.1 Lentisphaerota bacterium | reverse complement strand
TTATCTCCTGCCTGCGTGAAGAGGGGCTTTTGGGACAGACCGGTTTCACCCAGGAAAGAGCAATCGAATATCCAATATCCGACAAGGAACGCCCAACATAAACATCTTGCAGCGAGCGAAGACAACCGCGGAGCACTTGAACTGCTCCATATAGGCTGAACCAGGATTCAGCGATCGGAATCCGATGCCGCGGACGCAAGGCGGGAGACGCGCCGGGCGAAATTACTTTCCGACCGGGGAGGCTTCCAGCTCCTTGTAGCTTTCCCCGACCTTCTGGTTGATCTGCTTCCAGTCCACGTTGCCCGCGCTGGCGTCCATGTCCTTCCAGGACACGATGAAGGTTCCGCTGATGAAGTTCCCGTGCGCTGGCCCGTACACGTTGATGAACAGGGGCTGAGGGTCGCCGGGCCCGTCCGGGGGCGCCATGGGCGGAACGCCGCTGATATTGCGGTAATAGTGGTTCCCGCTCGCGAACGTGTTCTGTATCCTCACGTTGATGGTCCCGCCGCGGTCGAGCTTGAAGGTTGCGCCCCCGTCGCACCCGTAGAACAGCTTTTCCGTGTACATCTTGAACGAGGCGGTCCCGCTGTTCGTGATGAGGTTGGGCGGGCGCACGTCCCAGTGCGTGTGGCTGTCATCCTGGGTGTCCACGAGGCGCAGGTTCCCCCCGGTCAGGTTCACCAGGACAATCTCGGAAGAATGCGTCCAGCCCGCGCTGCACGCTTGGGCCAGGGCAAACGCCAGAGCCAACGCCGAGGTCCATCGCACGCAATGAGCAGTCATGGTTGTTCTCCTTAGGCTATGGGCAATACGCCCGCAACCGAACCGAATGTTGTCAAAACAGCTCGCGAAAGTCAATGTTTTGTGGTATTGACTTTTCATCCATCGGGTGATACGGTTCAAGGCATGGAGCCTGCCGCCCATGCATTGCCGCTTTCCGGCGCGGGTGTCCGGCGCGAAACGCGAGTCGAAACGGCGCCGGGAGTCCGGCGCGGGAAAGGAGATGTTGAATGGACGTTCCTCACTGGGTTTTGACCCACGCTCAGGAGTACATGTTCTTCGATCTGACCATTCAGGCCCTGAACAGCCTGCTGCTCATGCTGGTAGTTTTCTATCTTATGAAGATCAACCGCAGCGCGAATGCTCAGAAGAAATAACATTGGAATAGGCGGGGAAGACGGCCAGGCCATGCTGGAGTATGTCCTGTTGACAACCGTGGTGGTGGTGTTGAGCATATCTTCCTACCTCACCGGCTGGATCCAGGGCATACAGGGCAACCTGCAGATGGTTCTGCTGCTCGTCAGCCTCCCGTGCCCATGATTTTCAAAGTCCGCAACAATCACGAATCAGGAAGGGAGTCAAACATGAGGAAGGTTTTCAAGAGCAAGTCCGGCCAGGCGATGACGGAGTACGTCATCATAATCTGCATTGTCGCGATTGCCGTGCTGCTCGTGGTGGGCGTGTTCGGCACGAACGTGCGGAACCTGTTCTCGTCGGCCAACAAGAGCCTGCAGCAGGGCCAGGCGCAGCAGGCGCAGATGCAGGCCCAGGGCGGCGGCAAGGCCGTGCGCATAAGCGACTTCAGCGACTAGCGTTTTTTCCAGCTTTTTTGATGGGCTGCGCCCGGCCCCGCCCTTGCCGGCGGGCGCCGGGGCGCGGTACCGCCTTGGCGGTGCATGACGACGCCGGAAAATTTTCTGTGCGCCCTCTGCCTGATGGCGTGGGGCATACCGATAGTGTATTTCGATATCCGTGAAAACAGGATACCGAACGCGCTGACGTATTCCGGAATTCTTGTCGGGCTCGCGGTCCTGATTCTGTTCCGCCGCGATGCGCTGGCCGATTACGGGCTGGCGTTCCTTGCCGGGTTCGGGGTGTTCTACGTGCTGTTCATGTTCGGCTGGGTCGGCGGCGGGGACGCCAAGCTCATGGGCATGATCGGGCTGCTGATGGGGCTGCGGTTCCTTGCGAGCGCGCTGGTGTACATCGCGCTTGCCGGCGGGCTGCTCGCCCTGTGCGTCATGATATCCTTGCGCGCCAAGGGCCGGCCCATTCGCGGCGCGCGCGTTCCGTACGGGACCGCGATCATGGCGGGCTCGTATTACGCCATTTTCCAGTCGCTCCTGGGCGGCGGAGGCATTTGATGGTCGGCGTGCGTACAGGATGCGGGCCGGCATGGCGCGCGCGGAAACGCTCGCGCGGGCAGGCGATGATCGAGTTCGCGCTCGTTTTCCCGGTCATGCTGGTGCTCATGCTATGCGTAATTGAAATGGCCCAGCTCACCGTGGCGCACCAGGTGGTGCAATACGCCTCGTTCATGGCAGCGCGTTCGGCGATCGTGAACGGCTCATTCGACAAGGCCGCGGTTCTTGCCACCATGTCGCAGTCCCCGTCCGGCAATTTCTCGGGCACAACCCCGCCCGGCGACCTGCTCGCCCTGGTCGGAAAACTCCGGGTCGACAACGCCGCCAACAGGTTCAAGAACGCCTTCTGGCAGACCTACGTGTGGGTGGATTGCTACAGCTCCGGCGGGAGCCGGATCCAGCGGATCACGGCCCACGAGCAGTCCGCCAAGCCCCAGAACCTGCCGTCGGGCACGGATCATGTCCGGGCCGGGGTGCTCTACCTGTACCCCCTGCGTTTTCCAGTGGTGGGAACCCTGGTCAACTTCATGGCGAAACACACGCCCGGCCCGGGAACGAGCGATACGCGCGACATTTTCGGCACCGACCCGGACCCGGCCATCAACGACGCGCCCTGGAGCACCGACGACCAGTGGTCGCAGGCGCTGCGCGTCTCGAAGCAATACGGCGGGATGTACGTTCCGATCGTGAAGTGGTGCATGATGGGCGTTAATTGAAGCCCGGAAAGGCTGCGTTCGAATGAGACCCGGTCGCTCTCGACACTTGAGCCTCCTGGACGCACTGCGCCTGCGCCACCGGCGCCTGGGGCGCGACGAGGGCGGCCAGGTCATGCTGATGACGGCCATCCTCGCTCTGGCGTTCATCATGTTCGTGGCCTCGATCCTGCCCGTCGGCCAGACCATTACGGCGCGCATCCAGGCCCAGAACGCGGCGGACGCCGCGGCGACCATGGCCGTGACATGGATGAGCCGGGGCGCCAACTTCCTCCAGGGCACGAACGGCTTCCACTGGGATGTAGACGGGATCATGGTGATCGTCATTGAGGGCATAACCTACTACTACATCGCGCAGATATGCGAGCACGCCAGCGACCCGTTCACGTGGATACTGATCCCCTTCGACTGGATTCATGGCCGGGAAAAGATAGGCAAGGCCACCGACGCCGAGAAATACATGGCCGAATCCATCGAGGGCTGCCAGGTTATGGCGGAGGCAGCAACGCCCATGGCCGCGTTTTCCTATGCCAGCCAGGTCGCCAAGGCGAACGGCGCCGACGTTCTGACCGCCGCTGACTTCGACACGGTGGCCGCCAACCTGCCCGGCGTTCCGGCCGGGTTCAGCGGCGCGGCGTTCAACGACGGGTTCAGCGACATGCGCCACTGGCTCAAGGACGGCGAGTTCGGACAGGGCCTCCTGAAGTGGCTGCGCGACCGCGGCGTGCACCTCGAATGGGGCATCGGGTGCCTCCTGAACTGGATCATCCCCAACCCGCACGGGGAAATAGACGCCGACAGCTTCAAGCCCTGCGCCTGGCCGGTGAATCCGTCGCTGAAACCCTCGGAATGCCTGAAATTCGCCGAAGCCGAGGCCGCGGGCGGCTGGGGCATGACCAGCCCGATCTGCACCGAGTTCTGGTGGCCGTTCGCGCTAAGCCTCGTTTTCATCGAGTTCGTGGACTGGAACGAGAACTATTACAAGTCCGCGAACGTGGACGTGCCGATAACATTCATGACGGTCAAGGCGCCAGGCGCCTCGTTCATGCTCGACAGCCTGCTGCGCGACCCAAAGTCTCATTCGGCAACGGTCACGCCGCGCGTATATGCCTTCGGCGCCGCCAGGATGACGGGCGACAACCTTGAGAAGGCCGGGCAGACCGGGGCGATCTACATTTCCACCCCGATTTTCGCCATCCCGATCTGGCCCTTCCCGCTCCTGCGCGTCTTTCTCGGGTACGATGGGAATTTCAAGTGCCAGTCGGTGCCCGTGAAGGTCCTGGGCACGGAAGGCAAGGACATGCTGATCATGCATTGACATGCGATTATTCCGTAAATTCCTGTTCGGCAATGCGCGCCGGGCCGGCATGGGCTGGGACAGCGGCCAGGCCATGATCGAATCGGCCCTGGTGCTGCCGATCTACGTGCTGCTGATCATCGGCATAATAGATTTCGGAACGCGCTCCCACACGCTGTCGCGCATGGCCATGGCCGCGCGCTATGGCGCATGGCTGGGCACCCACGACCGCTACGGCGGCATCGAGGACGGGGTCAAGAGCTTCTTCCCTGCGAACGCCCCCGTGGCGGTTTCAAAGAGCCGGAAGGAGCTCTCCCTGGACTATCACAACGCGCTGATCGATTACATGAAGTTCGCATACACCTGCGGCTACACCGGGCACAGCCTGAAGAAAAACGTGAGCGTCACCCTGACTCACACCCGCTCAAAGCTGAACATC
>JAAZAB010000024.1 GCA_012514555.1 Lentisphaerota bacterium | reverse complement strand
TTCGACCTCAACGTCGACGCGGTCATCAACATGCTGACCACTCGGACCGAGGCGCGCATCCTGTCCTCGCCGATCATCCTTACCACGGACAACAAGGAAGCCAAGATACTGGTCGGCGAAAAGAGGCCCATCATCACGTCAACCAGCGTGACCACCACCGGGCAGCAGTCGTCGTACGAATACGTCAATATCGGCATTGACCTTACGGTCACGCCGCACATCAACCAAAAGGGCTTCGTGGTGATGGACGTAAAGCAGAAAATAGACAACACGGCCGGGGACGTTGCGATCGACAACAACAAGGTCCCCATCATCACCACCCGCGAATTCGGCGCCTCGCTGGCGATCAACAACGCCCGCACCATCGTGATAGGCGGCCTCGTAAGCAACGAGCGCAAACAGGACGAATCCAAGATTCCGCTGCTGGGCGATATCCCCCTGCTGGGAATGCTCTTCCGGTCCCGGGGCAACGCGATCGCGCGCAGCGAGCTGCTCGTGCTGATCACCCCTTACGTCCTGGCCTCCCCCGCCGACGTCAACGAGGAGACCGCCCACCGGATCGACTCCATGGAGCCCATGGTGGACCTCGAAAAGAAACAGTGGGCGCACAGCGATTTGCTGCCACGCGAAGTCTCCAACGCAGTCCCGGATTCGGCTGTTGACCAGGGCGAAGCCAGGGAGCAGCGCAGGCAAAAACGCCTCATGAATTACTGGAAAAGCAAAGAATGGACCGGCGCACGATCCGGACAAGACTAACGGCGCTTCCGCGCGCCGCAAGGATACACCGAACATGCCTGAAGACCACGCTCCGAAAACAGAAAAAGAATCGCCGCCTCCCACCCCGGACGACCGGGCGCGAACACCTGTTCCGCTCAAGACCGCCGGCATATGGATCCTGCTGCTCATTACGGTTTTCGCCATGGTCCAGCTCTACTCGGCGGGCCGCGAAACCATGGAGCTGATCGCCTTCAAGCCGAACTTTTTCGAGCTGGTCGAAGGCAAACGGATCGGCAGCCTTGATATTGTCACCGAGGCTTCGGGCGGCCAGCACATTCAAGGCAGGCGCCTGGACCTGGACCCGAAGACCCGCAAGCCGCTCAAGTTCCGCGTAGATGTCGTCATCACCGACGGGCTGCTGGCCTGGCTGGATAAAAGCGGCGTTCACTACTCCTTCAAGCGCCAACATGTTGATCTCTGGCAGGTCGTTCAAGGCGCAGTGCCCTTCATCATCGTAATCGGCCTGCTTTACTTCCTCATAGTCCGCCAGATGCGGTCGGTCGGCCACGGCGCAATGAGCTTCGGAAAAAGCCGCGCCCGGCTTCTCACCCGTGAAAGCCATAAAATCACATTCAAGCATGTCGCAGGCGTGGAGGAAGCCAAGGAGGAAGTCCAGGAAATCGTGGAATACCTGAAGGACCCCAAGCGCTTCCAGAAGCTGGGCGGCCGAATTCCGAAGGGGGTTCTCATGATGGGCCCGCCAGGGACCGGAAAGACCCTTCTGGCAAAGGCAATCGCGGGCGAGGCCGACGTTCCTTTCTTCAGCATCAGCGGGTCGGACTTCGTCGAAATGTTCGTCGGCGTCGGCGCGTCGCGAGTGCGCGACATGTTCGAACAGGGCAAGAAAAATGCGCCCTGCATCATTTTCATCGATGAAATTGACGCCGTCGGCCGCAACCGATTCAGCGGCATAGGCGGGGGACATGACGAGCGCGAACAGACACTCAACGCGCTGCTGGTGGAAATGGACGGCTTCGAGACCAAGGACGGGGTCATCATCATAGCCGCAACCAACAGGCCGGACGTCCTCGACCCGGCCCTGCTGCGCCCGGGCCGCTTCGACCGCCAGATAGTCATCGACCTGCCCGTGCTGGAGGGCCGGACGGAAATCCTCAAAATTCACGCCTCGAAAGTGAAAATGCACCCGGCGGTCGACCTCCGACGCATTGCCCGCGGCACGTCCGGCTTCTCCGGCGCCGACCTGGCAAACCTCATCAACGAAGCCGCCCTGCTCGCCGCGCGCGAGAATAAGGACTCCGTTGAAAACAGGGACCTTGAAGAGGCCCGCGACAAGGTCAGGTGGGGGCGCGAGCGGCGCAGCCGCGTGCTCGACGAGGAGGAAAAACGCCTGACCGCCTACCACGAATCCGGCCACGCCATCGTCCTCCAGTGCGTGGAAAAGAGCGAGCCGCTCCACAAGATCACAATCATTCCCCGGGGCACGGCCTACCTGGGCGCCACAATGCAGCTGCCGGAAAAGGAGCGTTACACACAGAGCCTGGTCGCGCTGAAGGGCATGATGGCCGGCCTCATGGGCGGCCGCGCAGCCGAGGAGATAGAATTCAAGGACATCACCACCGGCGCGGGCAGCGACCTCAAGGAGTCAACCCGCCTGGCCCGGCTCATGGTCTGCAACTGGGGCATGAGCCGCGAACTCGGCCCCCAGACTTTCGGCGCCCAGGAGGAACTGCTCTTCCTGGGCCGGGAGATCGCGCGCAACCAGGATTTCAGCGAGGATACAGCACGCCGCATAGACGCCGAAGTCAACTTCCTCCTGAAGGAGGCGCACGACAGGGCCTTCTCCATTCTCACCGAAAAGAAGGAGACTCTCGACCTGCTCGCCAACCTCCTTATTGAACGCGAAACACTCGATGGCCGCGACATCGATGATATCGTGAAGCACGGCCGCCTCCTCACCGAAGAGGAGCGCGCCGCGGAGGACGCCAAATCCGAGCAACCGCCCGCAATCCCGCCGCCCGGTGAAAACACGGCAAAAGCCGAAGCCGTCCCCGGCAATCAGCCGGTGGCCGGCGCAAGCCCGGACGCCGCGGCCGGGGCCCCGGTGAAAGACAAGCCATGACATTGAAAAGCCCAATGCTTTGGCGCTGCCGCGGCATCCGCATGGAGCTCGACAGGCGGGCCGTCGTCATGGGCATCCTGAACGTAACCCCCGACTCCTTCTCGGACGGCGGAAAACATCTCGACCCGCGGCTTGCCGTGGCGCGCGCGCTCGAGATGGAGTCGGACGGCGCCGGGATCATAGACATAGGTGGGGAATCCACGCGGCCCGGCGCGGAGCCTGTACCCGCTGAAATTGAGGCCGAACGCGTGATCCCGGTTATCCGCGCGCTCAAGGGACGGCTGCGGGCCGTCATCTCGGTGGATACCATGAAGGCGTGCGTGGCGGAACAGGCGCTTGCGGAAGGCGCGCACGTGGTGAACGACGTGTCGGCGCTCACGCATGACCCGGCCATGCCGGAAGTGGTGAAATCGTATGGCGCGGGAGCCGTACTGATGCATATGAAGGGCGAACCGCGGTCCATGCAGGCCGCCCCGGAATATTCCGACGTAATCGCCGAAATCGCCTCCTATCTCGAAGGGCGCATCCAGTCCCTGTCCAGCGCCGGGCTCGATCCGACGACACTGGCGGTGGATCCCGGCATCGGCTTCGGCAAGACCACCGATCACAACTTCCGGCTGCTCGCCAATATAAGCGCTTTCGAGAGGCTCGGCCGGCCAGTTGTGCTGGGCCCGTCGCGGAAACGGTTCATCGGCGACACCACCGGCAGGACGCCGGAGTTCCGCCTGGCAGGCACGCTGGCCGCAGTTGTCTGCGCCGTCGAGCGCGGCGCCAGGATCGTCCGGGTGCACGATGTGCGGGAGACCGCGGACGCACTCCGCGTTCTGGAGCGGATTCAAATGGCGGCAGGGTAAGGATGGCGCCATGCAGATTCTGAATATTCACGAATGGCTAACCGCAATCGGGGCGGTGGAAATTCTCGTGCTCGCCCTGTTTGCCTACTACGTCCTTTCCCTTTTCAGGGGCACACGGGGCGCGCCCATCCTCACGGGCTTCGTACTGGTCTTTGTCGTATCGATCGTCCTGACCCGCGTCTTCCACCTCGACACGCTCAGCTGGCTGCTCAGCCGCTTTTCCGTGTACCTCGCCGTCGCAGTGCTCGTGATCTTCCAGCCTGAAATACGCCAGGCGCTGGCCGATCTTGGCAGGAAACACCTTTTCGGCGGCGCCGGCAAGCGCCTGACGCTGGTCGATCACGTCACGAAGTCCGCGACGCACATGTCCGCGCGCCGCATCGGGGCGCTCATCGCCATCGAGCAGACCGTGGGCACGCGCGCCATCCAGGATACCGGGATTCGCCTCGACTGCATCGTCAGCTCCGAGGCGATCACCACCATCTTTTTCCCGTACACACCCCTCCATGACGGCGGCATCATCATCGCGGGCGAACGCATTGCGGCCGCCGGCTGCATGTTTCCGCTGACCGAGCGCGACGTTCCCGACAAGTCACACGGGGCGCGGCACCGCGCGGCGCTCGGGCTCTCGGACGAATCCGATGCCGTCATCGTGGTCGTGTCAGAGGAAACCGGCGCCATCTCCATCGCCCACCGCGGCCGGCTGCAAAGGGACCTCAGCGCCGACCAGCTCCGGCGACAGCTCAGCGACCTCCTTGCCGGCGGCGAAAAGAACGCGACAGCAGCGGCGGCGGGAACGCCGCCTCCCGGCAGCCCGGCCCCCCTGGCGCCGGCCACGCTTAAAACCCGCTCCGCCGGCAGGGAGACCGTATCCTGAAATGTCACCGCTGCGCAACATGCTGCTCAAGAACCTGGGCCAGAAAACGCTCTCCCTTCTGCTCGCCATCGCAGTCTGGCTGTCAATACGGCAGATCATCAGCAACCAGATCACCCTCGACAACGTTCCCCTCGTGATCAGCGTCGACGACGGCGTGGCCATTCTCAACCAGGATGTTGTCGCGGTCGAGGTGGACCTGCGCGGCTCGCAGGAAGATCTCCAGCGCATTGACCACCGCCAGATCAAGGCCGAGGTGGACATCCGGGGCAAGGCTCCGGCCGAAACGGCAGTTGTTCCCATAAATCTCAGCGACATCCGGGTGGCGCGCGGAGTGACTGCCGTCCGCGTCATGCCCGACTCCATCCACGTCATTCTCGACCACGAAACCCAGAAAACCGTCCCCGTCAAGGGTCGAACCGTTGGAAAGCCGCTCGCCGGCCAGGTTGAGGAAACCGTTTGCGACCCCGTAACGGTGATTCTAAAGGGCCCGGCACGACATCTTCGCGACGTCGAATGGCTG
Organism: Lentisphaerota bacterium; assembly: GCA_012514555.1. Classification (GTDB taxonomy): domain Bacteria; phylum Verrucomicrobiota; class Kiritimatiellia; order JAAZAB01; family JAAZAB01; genus JAAZAB01. The sequence continues at coordinate 109 of JAAZAB010000024.1, read as the reverse complement.
TTCACGGAGCCTCTGGACGTGGATGGCCGGGTGGAGTCCTTCGCGAAACGCTGCCGCGTTATGGCGCCCGACAACACGTGGACGCCCAAGATCGAGCCGCCCGACGTCC
>JAAZAB010000273.1 GCA_012514555.1 Lentisphaerota bacterium | reverse complement strand
GGTTTGTCGTCCCGGTGATAGGTATAGCCGTCCATTTAGCCGTCGGTTATGCGCCGCAGGACTTCGAAGTCGCGGTATTCGTGGTTCACCGCGTTGACGATCGGAGTCACCATGGGCGTTTTTCCATGGCGCTTCTGGGTTTGTGGGGGGATTTTTCATTGGGCGGACATCGGGTCCATGTTTAGGGCACCAAAATGAAAGAGGATGTCTGTCTTGAGCCGTTGCCGGTTACGGTAGCCGCAGGACTTCTGCATTAGCAGTTGGATGCGACTGTTGACGCCTTCGGCCAAGGCATTGCAGAAGCCATGCTTGAAGATACTGACGATACCGGCAAGATGGGCTTTGAAGGCGCGGGCAACCTTTTTAACTGGCTCCAGTTTGGATTGCATCGCGAGTACGTACCACTTATGAAAAAAGGCATGAGCGTCATCGACATCCAAGCATTGCTTGACAGTTCGCCACAGTTCCTTGATCCGCCATGCCCGGGCCGTCTTCAAGGTGCTGTCCTTCAATTCCTCGAAGCGCGCGGCGTGCCGCTCCGGCAGGTTCTCTTCTCCCCACAACCACATCTGGCGGGTCTTTTTCAAGGTGCTGCGTTCGGTCTTCGTCCCCATCACAGCCTCGCGCTGACGCACCTCGTCTACTGCCCTGTTGAGCATCTTCATCAAATGAAAGGGATCGAAGATCAACTCCGCATTCGGACAGTACCGACACACAGAGTTCTGATAAGCTTGGCTCATGTCCATGCTCACTGCCTTGATACGGGCACAGGCTTCCGGCCCCAGCCATTTCCAGAAGCCGTTGAGGCCCTCCTCCCCACGCCCATCACCGGCGTAGAGCACTTGCGGTTTCCCATCCATCAGTCCGGTGACGACTGTCAGATAGTCATGTCCGCGTCCTACGGCCTTCTCATCCACACAGACATATTCAAGGTCTCTGACCTGGCGCCGGGCCAGCCCACGAAGCACCGCCCGCTGCTTGATCCCGTCGGCCTCATCCCAACTGATGTCCAGCAACTCCCCTGCGCGCATTGCCGGACAGGCCTTCAGCACCTCAAGGGCAAAGCTCTCAAAGAACAGCGTAAACCGACTCGATCCCTCCGCCCAGGGCACTTGCACCGTCTGCGCCCCATGCTCGGAGCACTCCACAATCGGCACAGCCGCCTCCAGAATCGTCTTAAACTGACAACTGTCCAGATGCCGCCAACGCCGCGTACGCCACTCTTTCACATGCATCCGGCTATGGCACTGCGGACAGCCCCAGATCGCATCCGGCCGCACCGTCAGTCGCACCTCGTTGACAAGCCGGGCAATATCCAGGCGCACTTCGCTGACCTCCCACGGACTCGTGTCACCAATAATCTGCTGATAATGCTCATTAAGAGTTGTGTCTTTCATGTCCATACCATAGATGATTGCTCGTCCCATGCCAACTCCCGATCACGTCCGAGCCTGTTCAAAATCCCCCCACAAACCCAGAAGCGCCCCTGCCGCAACTCTTTTTTTCGACATTCTTTACTTTCGCATGATATGTTGGATGCACAATTTTGCGATCATGGAGGCTCTTGACTCCTAAGTCAGCCAGGTATGGCTGACTTACTCCATGTAAGACGGGCAGTCCTGCCTGTCTCCATTGCAAATGACGGCCATTATTCCAATTGCTGGGGTGGCTCAACGGATGGTTGATGTTCAAACCGATTTACGCTATATTACACGAAATGTGACTACTCATGAAGTCAAGGCTGAAGCTGTTTAGCGCCAATAATCCTAGAAAAAAGGCTGTAGTCTTCGCTGTTCACTGATTCCATGCTGAGACTGGCATTCATCGGGGACATCCACGCCAACCTGGCCGCCCTGGACGCCGTGCTTAAAGATATTCGCCGCAAGGGTATAACGGACATCTGGAACGTCGGGGACTCGGTCGGCTACGGCCCGCACCCGAACGAGACGCTCTCGCGCCTGCGCAGGGAGAAAATCCCATCCCTGTCCGGCAATGTTGACAGCAGGGTCCTTGCCATGAGCCCGGCGGATGCTTTACCGTCGTCTCGCGACATAAGCTCGCTCAAGAGCATGTCCTTTCAGTGGACCGCAAGGGAGCTGACGCCGGCATCAAGGCGTCTTCTGGCATCGTTTCCGGCCGAATTGCGCTTCGAGCGAGGCGGCCTGCGCTTCCTGCTTGCGCACACCCCGCCCGGCTCGCCCGGGGAATACCTCTGCGCCGGCACGCCGGCAAGGCGCCTGGCCGGCCTCGCGGCGTCTTGCGCCGCTGACGTGGTGATCTGCGGCCACGCGCACCAGCCGTGGGCCCGGCTGTATCGCGGCGTGTGGTTCATCAACACGGACAGCGTGGGCCGGCCTGATGACGGCGATCCCAGGGCTGCCTACGCAATCGTCACGGCATCGCGCGGCAAGGCGGCCGTCCGCCATTACCGGGCGCCGTACGACGTGGAGGCCACGACGCGGGCGCTGTCCGGGAAAGGATTGCCCGGTGTTTTCGCGCGCATGT